>SOKR01000143.1 GCA_004375675.1 Dehalococcoidia bacterium | reverse complement strand
AATATATGTGGCGGGGAGGCTGGTAAACGTAGTGGTGAGATAAGGGGAGTTTAAGAGGGGCGAAGCCCCTCTTTTATAAAAAACCCCTTCCCCTTCCCCTTGCTAAGGGGAAGGGGATAAAGGGGATAGGGTTCTAAGAGCATGAAAATAGCCCTTATCGGCGGTGGTAACATGGGTGAGGCTATGCTGGCGGCTGTCCTGGCTAAATCTTTAGCTCAGCCAGCGTCTATCTCGGTAAGCGATGTCAGCCGGGAACGCCTCGACCATCTGAAAAAGCGATACGCCGTAACGGTAACCCCCCGCAACCCCGAAGCCGTTTCGGGCAAAGAGATAATTATTCTGGCGGTCAAGCCCCAGAACCTACCCGAAGTCATGGCTGAACTTAAAGGCAAGATTGAATCCAGCCAGCTTGTCCTGTCCATCATCGCCGGGGCTAAAATCAATACTATCTCTGGGGGCTTAAACCACGACGCCGTCGTCCGCGCTATGCCCAACACCCCCGCCCGGGTCGGTGAGGGGATGAGCGTTTGGACGGCGACCCGCGCCGTCACCAAGGAGCAAAAGCAGGCGGCAAAATCCATCCTGGGCGCTATGGGCAAAGAGCTTTATGTCGAAGACGAGGCTTATCTCGATATGGCCACGGCCGTCAGCGGCAGCGGCCCCGCCTATTTCTTTTTAATGGTCGAAGCGCTGGTCGACGCCGCTGTCGAAATCGGCCTCCCCCCCGATACGGCTCAGGAATTAGTTTTGCAGACCATGCTCGGCTCGGGCAAGTTTATTCAGTCCTCCGGCGAAGCCCCCGCCGAGCTGCGTAAGAAAGTCACCTCCCCCGGCGGTACCACCGCCGCCGCCCTGCGCCAATTTGAAAAGGGTGGCTTTAGTGAGCTGGTCAGGCGGGCGGTCAGGGCTGCCTACAAGCGGGCACGGGAACTGGGTAACTAGCTCTGAGGTGAATTATGAACTGGCTGGATATAGTCATACTGGTAGTCATAGCCGTAGCCACCTTCTCTGGGCTGCTTATCGGGCTTATCGCCGCCGGCCTCTCCCTGGCGGGGATAATCGTGGGTATAATACTGGCCGGGCGCTATTACCTCGCCTTCTCCCAGCAGCTCGGCTTCATCCCCGAGGAAAACATAGCCCAGGTGGTGGCCTTCGCCATTATCCTGGTGGGGGTGATGCTCATCGCCGTGGCGCTGGCGATGGTTTTGCGCTGGGCTTTCTCGCTGATTAAGCTGGGCTTGATCGACCGTATCGGCGGCGCCGTCTTCGGGCTGGCTGCGGGCTGGCTGCTCTGCGGCGCTATGCTGGCGGTGTGGGTCAAGTTCGTCGGCGCGGGGGCGACCGTCACCGGCTCAGTGCTGGCGTCGCTACTGCTGGAGCACTTTCCCGTCGTGCTGGGGCTGCTCCCCGCCGAGTTCGACGCCGTGCGCTCTTTCTTTCAGTAAAGGTTACGTTTTTCCCTTAAACTTCTTCTTGAGCGCCTCGACCACATTGGCGGGAACGAGGTCGTGGATATCGCCGCCCAGGCTGGCGGCTTCCTTAAGCAGGCTGGAGCTCAGGAACTGGTACTCCACCCTCGACATCAGGCAGACGAACTCCAATTTGGGGTAAAGCTTCTTGGTCATCATGGCCATGTCGAACTCCCGCTCGAAATCGGCGCTCATGCGCAGTCCCCGTACCATGGCTATCGCCTTCGCCCTCTTGGCGAAGTCTACGGTCAGCCCCCCGAAAGACTCCACCTCGACATTGGGCAGGTCGGCAATGGTTTTCCTTATCAGCTCCACCCTCTCCTCGGGGCTGAACAGAACGGGCTTATTGGGGGTTTCGTAGACACCGATGACCAGCTTGTCAAAGAGCTTAGATGCCCTGGTGGCGATATCGAGATGGCCGTTGGTTATGGGGTCAAAGGTGCCGGGGTAGATAGCAATTCTCAAGGCTTAGCCCTCCTTTTGGTATATTGCGATGCAACTATCACCGTGGCGACGCTCTTTGAGCAGGGTTAAAGGGGGATAGCTTGAATTAAGGGTGAGATGGGGTGAATGCGTCACCACTACTATTGTATCTCTGCCGACCAGTTGAGAGGTCGCCAGTTGCTGAATCGTTTCGCCTATGGTCTCGTCGGCGTAGGGGGGGTCCGTCACTATAATATTATACTCCTCTTCCAGAAAGGTGAGCGCCTTGGCCACGCTGCGGCAATAAACATGCGCCTGGCCGGCCAGCTTCGTCCTTTCCAGGTTTTGCTTGATTATACTACAACAACGTGGTTCCTGGTCAACAAAGTCCACCCACCCCGCCCCCCGCGATAGGGCCTCGATGCCCAGCGCCCCGCTCCCCGAAAAGAGGTCGAGCACTCGCGACCAGTCGCTGGCGATGCCTTCCAGCATGGAGAACATTGCCCCCCGCACCAAATCCGTGGCCGGGCGGGTGCCCGTCCCCTTGGGCACTTTAAGGTGGTGCCCCTTGGCGCTGCCGGCAATAACCCGCATCATTTCATATATGATATTGGGTTATGGGGCTCAGGTCAACAAGGGAAGCCCCACCCCCCAGGTTATTTTTCCCACCCAATACCCACCCTACAGAGGTGTCACCTCTATAGACTTCTCTCCCACCCCGCATTTCCGACCTAGCCCTCTTTGTCACTGAGCCACTTTGCTTATTTTGAGTTTTATGATATTATTTCTATTGTTAGATTTGCCTGCGAAGGCCTGTGGTCTAAGGGTAGGACGGCTCTTTCTCAAAGAGCAAGTGCGGGTTCGAGTCCCGCTGGGATTATTAAAGCCCTGCTGTGCCAGGGCTTTTTCTTTGCCCCCTCTTGGACTCCCCCAAAGTATATGGAGCTGACGCCCCTTTCAGGATTCTGACCCTCCGGGGTGTTTAAGAGGGGCGTAGCCCCTCTTTACCTTAAAAGGGCGGAGGGTGGGAATAGATAAAATCGGGGTGGGGGAGAGAACCCCAACACCGTAAAAATACTTAGGTAAAACTTCCTCCCCACCCTAAAAAACTCTTGCCCTGAAAATGTCTATTATGATATACTGTTTGCCGTCATCCCAAGCTTCAAGGAGGCATATACTTGCTGGCAGATTATGGCTACATCGGCTTACTTCTGGTAGTCGCCATTTTATTTGCCGTCACCACTCTGCTCCTCCCCTTTTCTCTCAGTCTGCCGGCCCGGCTGGCGATATATTCCCGCAAATTCCGTAACTACATCCAGACCCGCTATCCCTTCCTGTCCAAGTTGATTCCCTCCCCGCCCCTCCCCCCCAAGTTCATGCAAGTCGTCCCCTATAACCCCAACCCGGTGAAAAGCTCCCCCTTCGAATGCGGCATGGAGACCATCGGCCGGAGCTGGGTCCAGTTCAACTTCCGCTACTACTTCTACGCGCTGATCTTTATTGCCCTCGACGTGATGGTGGTCTTTCTCTATCCCTGGGCGGTGCAGCTAAGGGAGCTGGGGTTTTTCGGCTTTTTCGCCGTGCTCATTTTCATCGGCATAATTATTGTCGGCTATATCTACGCCTGGAAGAAGAAGGTCCTGGAATGGAAATAGAAGAAGTCTATTCCCGCCAAAAGATTGACGAGGCTGAGGGCAGGCAGATAAACGAGCTTATCGCCCGCTCGCAAGAGCCCATCCCCGACCCCGACGGCTGGCTGGACGAAGAATTAAAGCGCAACGTCCTGCTCACCTCGGTGGATACCGTGCTCGACTGGGCGAGGCGCACTTCCCTCTGGCCGGTGTTTTGTTTCCCCGCCTGCTGCGCCTTCGAGTTTATGACCACGGCCGCTTCCCGCTTCGATATCTCCCGCTTCGGCATGGAGATTGTCCGCGCCTCCCCACGCCAGGCCGACCTGATGATTACGGCGGGCACATTGACCTGGAAGATGGCGCCCCAGGTGCGGCGAATCTATGACCAGATGGCTGAGCCGAAGTGGGTAATAGCCATGGGGGCATGTGCCATTAGCGGTGGCACCTTCGCCAGCTCCTATAGCGTGGTTCCAGGGTATAACCGGATAATTCCGGTTGATGTTTATGTGCCCGGTTGCCCACCACGTCCAGAAGCCCTGCTTTATGGGATAACGATGCTACATAAGAAGATAGATAAAAGAAGCGTGCTGCAGGAAGGTAGTTAAAAGG
>SOKR01000078.1 GCA_004375675.1 Dehalococcoidia bacterium | reverse complement strand
TTGGTGGCTTTAGGTTTTTTCTCGGCAGCCTCCGCCTTGGGGGCTTCGGTTTTGTCTTCTTCAGTAGCTTCAGCCTCTACCTCTGCCTTGGGGGCTTCGGCGGCTTCTTCCGGGGTCCCGAGCGCTGCCTCTAGCTTGGGCATTTCAGCTTCTTCGCCCTCTCCCTCGGTGGCTTCCTTGGCTTCCTCGGCGCTGGCTCTCTCCTCTTCGTTAATCACCTCGATAGCCAGCCCCAGGCTTTGCAGCTCCTTGACCAGCACCTTAAACGATTCGGGCACGCCGGGCTGGAGAATATCCTCGTTCTTAACTATAGCTTCGTAGGTCTTGGCTCTACCGGTGACGTCGTCCGACTTGATGGTCAGGATTTCCTGCAGGTTATGGGCAGCGCCGTAGGCCTCCAGCGCCCATACCTCCATCTCACCGAAGCGCTGCCCGCCGAATTGGGCCTTGCCGCCCAGCGGCTGCTGCGTAATCAGGGAGTAGGGTCCGGTGGAGCGGGCGTGGACCTTATCCTCCACCAGGTGGATGAGCTTCATCATGTAGATATTGCCCACCGTTACCGGCTGGTCGAAGGACTCGCCGGTGCGCCCGTCGCGGAGGACGACCTTGCCCACGATGGGTGGGGGCAGGTTCCGTTCCGTCTTCACCTTGTCTATGGCTTCTCCCAGCTTCTCCTCGTCAAGGTTTTTGCTCTTTACACCCATGTCTTCCAGCCACAGGCGTAGGCAAGCGTCCTTGGCTTCACCGGGGTGGTTATCGCTGAACACCCTCTCCTCGTCATAGCCTTTGCTTTTCAGCCAGTCCATGGCCAGCTCCAGCTTCAGGGTGGGGTGGTCGTTATCGGGCTTGAGGCTGACGGCGCCACTCCTCTGGGCAATCCAGGCTCTGGCTAAGGCGTCTTCTATATCAGCATCACTGGCGCCGTCGAAGACGGGGGTAATCGCCCGGAAGCCCAGCAGTTGGGCGGCCCAGCCCAGGTGGGTTTCCAGTACCTGCCCCAGGTTCATTCGCGAGGGGACGCCGATAGGGTTAAGAATAATATCTACCGGTGTTCCGTCGGGAAGGAAGGGCATATCTTCCGCCGGCGCTATTATGGAGATGACTCCCTTGTTACCATGCCGCCCGGCCAGCTTATCGCCTACCGAAACTCGGCGCTTCTGGGCAATCCAGACCTGCACCCACTGGTTGACGCCGGCGGACAGGTCGTCGCCGTTCTCGCGGGAGAAGACCTTGACGTTAATCACCTTGCCCCACTCGCCGTGAGGCACGCGCAGCGAGGTGTCCTTTACCTCTCTGGCTTTCTCACCGAAGATAGCCCGCAGCAGTTTCTCCTCCGCCGAGAGCTCGGTCTCGCCCTTGGGGGTAATCTTACCCACCAGTATGTCGTCGGGCCCCACTTTGGCCCCGACCCGCACGATGCCTTCGTCGTCCAGCTCGCGCAGGCTCTCCTCGCCGACATTGGGTATATCGCGGGTAATCTCTTCCGGGCCCAGCTTGGTATCGCGAGCTTCCACCTCGTGTTTCTCGATGTGAATCGAGGCGAACTTGTCCTGCTCTACCAGGCGGTTGCTGAGGATAATTGCGTCCTCAAAGTTATAGCCTTCCCAGCTCATAAAGGCGCAGGTCACGTTCTGCCCCAGCGCCAGCTCCCCGTATTCGGTGGCGGAGCTATCGGCCAAAACCTGCCCCGCCTCCACCCGGTCGCCCTGGCTCACTATAGACTTCTGGTTGATGCAGGTGCCCTGGTTGGTGCGGACGAATTTCATCAGCGGGTAGATGTCGTTATCGCTGTTATCGGTGGTGACCACAATCTGGGAACTGGTCACCGAGGTCACCACTCCGGCGTTCCGGGCGAAGAACACCTGTCCGCTGTGCTTGGCGACCTCTATTTCCATGCCCGTGGCCACTATCGGTGCCTCGGGCCGGAGCAGGGGCACCGCCTGCCGCTGCATGTTGGAGCCCATCAGGGCGCGGTTGGCGTCGTTATGCTCCAGGAAGGGTATCAGGGCGGTGGCGACGCTGACTATCTGCTTGGGTGATACGTCGATTAACTGTATCTTGTCGGGGGTTTCCAGCATGTAGTGGTCGCCCAGCCTGGTCTCAATCCTTTCCTCAACAAACTGGTTCTTCTCATCGAGGCGGGCGTTAGCCTGGGCGATAATATACTCATCCTCTTTATCGGCGGTCATGTAGCTGACCTCGTCAGAGACAAAGGGGACAACCTTAATCTTTCTTGCCGGCAGCTTGGCCAGCTTGGCGGCGAGCTTGTCGGTGATGACCGTCCTGGCTTTGGTCACGGTGCTGCCCTTCTCACCGCGCACTGCTTCCCGCGTCGTCCTCCCCACCAGCTCATCGGATTTATTGTCAATCTCGCTGATGACCTTGCGGTAGGGCGTCTCGATAAAGCCGTACTGGTTAATCCGCCCGTAGATAGCCAGAGAGCCGATAAGACCGATATTGGGCCCCTCCGGCGTCTCGATAGGGCAGATTCTACCGTAGTGGGAAAAGTGCACGTCGCGGACCTCAAAGCCGGCTCGCTCTCGGGATAAGCCCCCCGGCCCCATTGCCGAAAGGCGGCGCTTATGGGTCAACTCCGCCAGCGGGTTGGTCTGGTCCATAAACTGCGATAGCTGCGAGCCCCCGAAGAACTCCCTCACCGCCGCCACCACCGGGCGGATGTTGACTAGAACGCTGGGTGTAGCGGCATCGGTGCCGATAATACTCATTCTCTCCCTGACCACCCGTTGCAACCGCAAAAGTCCGATGCGGAACTGGTTCTGAATCAGCTCGCCGACAGTGCGCACCCGCCGATTACCCAGGTGGTCGATATCGTCGGGGTTATCGGTGCCGTTATTAATCATAACGATGTGTCTTACTATCTCGACGATGTCTTCTTTGGTCAGGGCGCGAGTGTCCTCCGGAATCTCGAGCTTCAGGCGCTTGTTGAGCTTATAGCGCCCCACCTCCCCCAGGTCGTAGCGCAGGGGGTCGAAGAAGAGGTTCTTTATCAGCTTTTTGGCGTTCTCGATATTGGGCGGGTCGCCCGGGCGCAGCTTTCGATAAATATCGAGCAGGGCTTCGGGCTCGTCCTTGACCATAGGCTCTCGCTCCATGGTCGCCTTGATAAACTGGTGGTCGGGCACGTTGTCCTCGTCGGCGAATAGTTCCAGCAGTTTCTCCTCATTGCTGTAACCGATAGCCCGCATCAGGGTGGTGATGGGAATCTTGCGCTTGCCGTTAATCTTGGCCGAGATTACGTCACGGTTGCTCGTCTCGAACTCCAGCCAGGCACCGCGGGAAGGAATCAGCTTGGCGTGGCAGAGGGTGCGGCCGCTGGTGGCATCCTCTTCACGGGTGAAATAGACGCCCGGCGAGCGCAGCAGTTGGCTTACCGCTACTCTCTCGGCGCCGCTGGTGATAAAGGTGCCCTTGGCCGTCATCAGGGGGATGTCGCCGAAAAATAGGTCCTGCTCCTTGATTTCGCCGGTCTCCTTGACCAGCAGTTGCGTCCTGACATAAAGCGGAGCCGAATAGGTCATGTCTTTCTGGCGGCACTCCTGCTCGGTGTAGTGGGGCTCGCGGAATTCGTAGTCCACGAAGGTGAGCGCCAGGCGGTTGCCGGTGAAATCCTCAATAGGGGATATTTCCTCCAGCGACTGGCGCAGCCCCTTCTCCTGGAACCAGCGGAAGGAATCGGTTTGGACCTGAATTAAATTGGGTACCTCTAAAATCTGGGGTAGGCTGGCGTAGGATTTCTTGGGAACGGGAGGCACCCTCTGCTCAATATTTTCTGTTGGCATATAATCCGTTTCTTACTCTGCTAAACACCTAAAAAGCGGCACAAATTCTCACAGTGCAGTTCGACCAAAAGTCATACCTGTGGTTAGCCCAGAGGCTTTACAAGGTGAAAATTGGAGAGGCATTATAACAACCTACCATGATACCATTATTATGGACTTTTGTCAATACCCTTTGGGGCGAGTTTGGAAAAAGTGGCTTGCACTGCCTCTCATCTAATCCTGTAGCGGGATGAGGCAGATGAAGCGGAGCACCTGGTCGCCGGTGTTGATAAAGCAGTGCTGCTCACCGGGGGCGATAAAGACGACGCTGCCGGCGCCGATGGAGGTTTCGCCCGCCCCGCCCCTCACCACCCCCCCGCCCCCCAGGGA
>SOKR01000019.1 GCA_004375675.1 Dehalococcoidia bacterium | reverse complement strand
TTAGCGCGCAGCGTTCGGGACGCTGAGGTCGGAGGTTCAAATCCTCTCGCCCCGATTTTTCACGCTCTTTTTTGCCGCTGATTGCCGTCCATTATAGCACAAATTGTCGGGCAAGAAGGTTTTGCCCTTTTAATAGCAGGGACTGGCGTAGACTAACTTAACGCAGCGTTCGGGACGCTCGAGGTCGGGGGTCCGGATAAGCTATTTTAACCCCTTCTTCGCCTCTTCCCACAACGCGTTCTGCTCGTCGAAGGACATCTCGGCGAACTTGAGCCCCCGCTTACGGCAGAGCTCTTCCATATAGCTGAAGCGCTCGTAAAAGCGCTTATTGGCTTCTCGAAGCGCCGCCTCCGAGTCTATCCCCATCCGCAGCGCGATATTGGCCAGCGTAAAGAGCAGGTCGCCGAACTCGCTGGCTTTTTCCTCCTGGCTCTCCGCCCGCTGGAATTCCCCGACCTCCTCGGCCAGCTTTTCGATGATGCCGTCGACATCCTCCCAGTCGAAGCCGACATGGGCGGCGCGGCGTTGTACCTCCTGGCTATAGCCCAGGGCGGGCATCTCCCCGGGCACGCTTTGCATTATTGAAGCACCAGGCTCTCTTTCCTCCTCCTTCAACTCCTCCCAGTTATGCATCACCTCCTCGGCGTCCTTCACCTTTTTGGAACCGAAGACATGAGGGTGACGGTGGATGAGCTTAGCATTGATGTTTTGTATTACATCCCCCGTCTCGAACTCGCCGGCTTCACGGGCAATCTGGGCGTGGAGGACGATCTGCATTAACAGGTCGCCCAGCTCGTCGCGCAGCTTGTCACTATCGCCCTCGTCCAGCGCCTCCAGCACCTCGTAGCACTCCGAGAGCAGGTTGGCCCGCAGCGAGGCGTGGGTTTGCTTGCGGTCCCAAGGGCAGCCGTCGGGCGCCCGCAAACGGGCGATAATCTCGACCAGGGCGTCGAACCGGCTCAAATCTTTGGGTTGGGACAAGGTGGCCTCCTTATCTACTTGATGGCAAAACCGCCCCGATAAAATCGCGCTGGCCCCTCAAGAACTCGGCGGCGGATAGCGCCTGCTTTCCTTCCAGCTGCACCCTCAAGACATTTAAGGTCCCGTCGCCGCTGCCGATGCCGAAGCCCCCCGAGTCCAGCGCCACCACCTCCCCCGCTTTGGCGGGGGTTTGCGGAGATAAGGGCGCTGCCTCGATAACCTTGAGTGTTTTTCCCCGCCAGCGGCTATAACTCCCCGGCCAGGGGTAAAAGGCCCGCACCCGCCGCCATATCTCTATGGCCGATAACTGCCAGTCAATCTCTCCCTCGTCCTTGGCGATGGGTTTGCAGTAAGTCGCCTGGGCTTCGTCCTGGGGCTGGGGTGTAAGTTCCTCCCTTATCCACCCCACCAGCACCTCCCCCAGCAGCCCCGCCCCGACCAGGGAGAGCTTTGCGCTGAGCGAGGCGGTGGTATCGCTATCGGCGACGGCTAGCTGCGCCCGGCCCAGCACGGGCCCGCTGTCCATGCCCTCATCGAGCAAGATAATACTAACCCCGCTGAAGCCGTCGCCGGCTAAAATTGCCGCCGCCACCGGCGAAGCCCCCCGGAACCTGGGCAACAGCGAGGGGTGGACGTTAAGGCAGCCCAGCCGCGGCAGTTCCAGCACTGGCTTGGGCAAGAGCTGCCCGAAGGCGGCCACCACGATGATGTCGGGTTTAAAGCCGGCCAGTTGCTCAACCGCCCCGGGCGCCTTCAGGCTTTGGGGCTGCACTATCGTTAATCCCAGAGCCGAAGCAGCCTCTTTCACCGGTGAAGCCGCCAGGCCGCGCCCCCGCCCCCCCGTGCTATCCGGCTGGGTGTAGACCGCCGCCACCTCATATCCCGCCGACACGAGGTATTCCAGGGAGGGGACGGCGAAGCGGGGACTGCCCATAAAAACAACTCTCAATTTAGGCCTCCACGGGTTAAAATTTTAACACTAATCATTTTCAGCAACAAGTTCTCGTTTTATGGCTATCCCGCCAATATCAAGCGAAAAAACAAGCCTGACAGACCTTTCAAGGGAAACCACCCCCCCCAATCCCCCCCCAACCACCCCTAAAAAGTTTGCCATCATCCACCCCTCCCCGCTATTCTATATATCACGCCGCTAATTTCCTCCCTCTTCCTCTATCTGAACCACGCGACTCCTCGACTGCCCGGTACTGCAGGCTGCTTTAAACAAACCTAAAGCGACTAATCTTAACGAGAGGTAAGGAACCATATGGGAGCCAGTTCAGCTCAAGAAATCTGGGAAGCCGCTTTGGGTGAACTGCAGGTTCAGGTCACACGCTCATATTACCGCACCTGGCTGGAAAAGACCACCGGCCTCAGCTACGAAGACAACCAGTTCGTCATCGGCGTGCCCAACGCCTTTGTCGCCGAATACCTCAACCAGAACCAGCGCTCCCTCATCGAAAAGACCCTCATCGGGCTTACCCGCCCCGACATCAAGGTCCTCTTTCGGGTAGCCTCGGCACGAGAGACCACGGCCTCGGCCCCCACCGCCCGACCCAAGGGTGAGGCCCGCTACACCTTCGATTCCTTCGTCGTCAGCAACAGCAACCGCCTGGCTTACGCCGCCGCCCTAGGCGCCGCCGAAGACCCCGGTCGCGGCTACAACCCCCTCTTCCTCTACGGCGGGGTGGGGCTGGGCAAGACCCACCTGCTGCACGCCGTCTACCACGCCGCCCGCGCCAACAATTTCCGCGCGCTCTACGTCAGCGCCGAGCAGTTCACCAACGAGTTCGTCAGCGCCATCAGGGAGAAGAGCACCGAGGAGTTCCGCAGCAAGTTCCGCACCGTTGATATATTGTTGATAGATGACATCCAGTTCATCAGCGGTAAGGAGCAGACCGAGGAGAGCTTCTTCCACACCTTCAACGAGCTGCACAACGCCAACCGCCAGATTGTCATGACCAGCGACTGCCCGCCCAAGTCCATGCCCCGCCTCGGCGCCCGCCTCTGCTCCCGCTTCGAGTGGGGTCTGGTGGCTGACATCAAGCCCCCCGACTTCGACACCCGCCTCTCCATCCTGCAAGCCAAGGCCGAGCAGGAAAAGACCGAGGTGCCCCTCGATGTGCTCGAGTTCATCGCCCAGCGCATCCAGCAGAACATCCGGGAACTGGAAGGCTCCCTGCACCGCGCCATCGCCTACGCCCGGCTCTTTCGGGCGTTGCTCACCCCGGAACTGGCCGCCCGGGCGCTGGAGGATATCGCCGGCAAGGGACCCATGAGCGCTTCCCTCACCCCCGAAAGGGTGATAAAGGCCGTGGCTCAGAGCTTCCAGCTCACCCCCGACGACCTCAAGGGCCGCAAGCGCGACCGCACCACCGCCCTGGCCCGCCAGCTGGCCATGTACCTGCTCAAAGAGGGCACCAGCTGCTCGCTGGCTCAGATCGGGCTGGAGTTCGGCAAGCGCGACCACTCCACGGTCACCCACGCCGTCCAGAAGATAGCCGCCGAAATGGATAACGACCCCTACTTAAGGCGCAAGGTCTTCGACATCCGGCAGGGCATTTCCCCCGCGAAATAACCGCCTCCCCACCGTCCATCCCCCGACGGTAAACAGCCCTGTATTCTAGAAAAAATGGCATTTGTGGATAAATTCTCCGTTTCGGGTAAACTTCCTCCGCCCCCCAGCTTTAATTCTACCCCTTTTCCTCTCGCCCCCAGACGCGAGGCCAGCCACCAGGCAGCCCGTGGTATTATTATTAGTGTTATTAACTATAGACATCTATTATTTAAGTATTATAATTTTAATAAGCCTGTTAAGATGTTGATAAAACCTTGTAGAGTAGAACGATGTTTGACTGGACTGAGATAACAGTTAAGGCGGGAGACGGCGGTAATGGCATCGTCAGCTTCCGTCACGAGAAGTTCGTCCCCTTCGGTGGCCCCGATGGCGGTGACGGCGGTGACGGCGGTGACATCGTTATCGTTGCCGAGCGGTCGGCGTCAAGCCTGAGAGCATTTCAGAGAAGACGCCATTTCAAGGCAGCCAGCGGCAAGAAGGGTGGGGGCAAAGACAAGCATGGCCGCAAGGGGGAAAGCCTGACCCTGACCGTGCCCGTGGGTACGGTGGTCAGCTATAAGTCGCAGATCGGCGGCGATAGCCTTATCGCTGACCTGGACCAGCCCGGCCAGTCGGTGGTGGCGGCTAAGGGGGGCAAGGGGGGTCGGGGCAACGCTCGCTTCGCCACTTCGACCAACCAGGCGCCCCAGACCGCCGAGGAG
>SOKR01000165.1 GCA_004375675.1 Dehalococcoidia bacterium | reverse complement strand
CTGGTGTTGCAGGGCGTTAACGGCTGCGGCAAGACCCACCTGGCGGCGGCCATCGCCAACCACCGTTTCAAAGAGGGCAAACCGGTCAAATTCGTGGTCGTGCCCGACCTGCTCGACCACCTGCGCTCCACCTTCAGCCCGCAAAGCCCTGTGACCTACGACCAGGTGTTCGAAGAAGTAGAGAATGCCCCACTGCTCATACTGGACGACTTGGGCAAGCAGTCAACCACCCCCTGGGCCGAGGAGAAGCTCTACCAGATTATCAATCACCGCTATAACCACCAGCTGCCCACAGTGTTTACCACTAACTGCTCGCTGGATGAAATCAATAGCCCTATCAGCTCAAGGTTCGCCGACCCTAAAATAAGCGTAGTGTGGAATATTAACGCTCCCGACTATCGGACTGACGCCACCGAAAGCCGAAAGAAGACCAGCCGCAAGAAGAAGCGGCCGAGCTAAACCGTTAATTTGCACTGCCCGCAGTTTTTGGCTACAATGAAGAGGATTTAGCCAGAAAAGCCTTAGACATGATAAATTTCCCCGTTTTGGTGCTCAATCAGAACTACGAGCCACTCAACGTATGTCGGGTGCGGCGAGCGGTGGTGCTACTGGACCATGGTAAGGCGGAGATGCTGGAGAACGGCACCGGCTTCATCCACTCCACCAGCCTCGCCTTTCCCGTGCCCTCGGTAATCCGTCTGGGCTATATGATTAAGCGCCCCCGCCCCCAGAGAAAGCTGACCCGCCTTGAGATTTTCCACCGCGACCACTTTACCTGCCAGTACTGCGGCAAGCAGACCAATCAGCTTACCTTAGACCATGTTACTCCGCGCTACCGGGGTGGTGAACACCTCTGGGAAAATGTGGTTAGCGCCTGCATACCCTGCAATCGGCGTAAGGCGGGCAGGACGCCCAGTGAAGCCGGAATGAAATTGCTATCTTCGCCAGTCCCACCCCGCGGCGACCGCTTTTTCTACATACCCTACCGCTACCGCCAGAGCCAGACCCGCTGGCAAAAATACCTGCCCCAGTGAGAGTTATTTTTTCCGGGGTGGCTGTCTCGGCTGTCTCGGCTGTCTTTCGAAGGTAATATCACTAAGCGGCAGTTCCACCGTTGCCTGGCTCTCCAGTTCCACCAGCACCGTCTCCTTGAGGGGATTACCCCCCACCACGTTAGCCTCCCCCATAGGCGTGGACACCCTCTGTCCCGGCTTGGGCAGCTTATCCTTCATGGCGTGGTACTGCGCGGTCTCATAGGCCAGGCAGCAAAGTAAGCGGCCGCAAACACCCGATATCTTTTGCGGGTTAAGCGGCAGGTTCTGCTCCTTAGCCATCTTGATAGAAACCGGTGAGAACTCGGTTAAGAAACTCATGCAGCACAGGGGACGCCCACACCGCCCGAAGCCGCCCACAAGCTTGGCCTCATCTCTGGGGCCTAACTGGCGCAGCTCAACCCTTACCTTGAAACGCCTGTTTAACTCCCTGACCAACTGCCGGAAATCAACCCTCTCCGTAGCACTAAAGAAGAAAGTGAGTCGGCTGCCATCAAGATTGTATTCCGCGCCGAGCAGCTTCATCGACAGCCCCAGCTTCTCTATCAATCGGCCGCACTCAGTCAGAGCCTCGGCTTCCCTGGCTTCAAACTCCTTAGCCCGCTCAATGTCTTCGGGCTCCGCCTTGCGCACTACCGGTTTTAACGGCTCGGTCACCTCATTGGCCAACACCTGTGTCGGGGCAATGACCACCTGCCCCAGCTCCAGACCACGAGCCGTCTTGACCACCACATAGTCATCTACCTCCATCTCAATGCCCGCGGGGTCAAAGTAATAAACTCTGCCAGCTCTCTTAAAACGTATGCCCACAATCTCAGCCATAATTTATACAGCGCTCCTTCCCGGAATACCGAGCATCAGCACTTCCAGCACCAGCCTCGGATTAGCATTCTGCCTGAGCTGTTCCCCAGCCGCCTGAATACTATTGATAAAAGCCCTTATCTGGGCCAGGCTGTAACCCCGCTCCATATCAGCCAACTCCGCTTCATGGTCGACATTGGTGATGGTATCAGTGGCGCCGAGCTTGACCAGAAGCAGGTCGCGCCACCAGTCGAGCCACAAGTCCAGCACCTCCTGAACCGAAGCCCGGTTCTGGCTGAACTGAGCCGCCAGCTGTGCCGCATAATCGAAACGCAGCTCGTTATCGCCCCGGATAACCTCCACTAGCTTTTCCATCAACTGGTCGCGCCGCTGCAGCAGACCATCGTCATCCGCCGCCGTTAATGCCCAGCCCAGACGGCCGTGACAGAGCCGGGATAGAAGTTCGGTCTTGGCCGACTCAAGGCTGCGGCGTTCACTGAGGGTAGTCTCCACCTGGGAGGTAGGGAGGGGGCGTAGTTCCAATCGCTGGCAGCGAGAAACCACGGTGTCGGGCAGAACCGAGTCGTTGGCCGTCAGCAGGATAAAGATTACCCCCTCCGACGGCTCTTCCAGTGTCTTGAGCAGGCAGTTAGCCGCTTCGTTTGACATCAACTCGGCGCCGTCTATAATAAAAACCTTATGCCTGCCCTCAAAGGGCGGCAGGCTAGATGAATGCTGCATCTCCCTGACCTGGTCGATACTGATTTCCGCCCGCGGTTTGTCATTTGAATTGCCACCGGTATCTAAGCCGATAACCTGGACATCGGCATGCTTGCCCGAAGCCACTTTCCGGCAGGGGTCGCATTCACCGCAGGGGGGCTCCGCCGCCTCACAGTTCAGTGCCTGAGCCAGTTCCAACGCCAGCGTCATCTTGCCGACATGAGGGGGACCGACCAGAAGATAGGCATGAGCCACCGACCCTCGCTCCAGGTTGCGCTGGAGCAGGGTGACCGCCCTATCCTGCCCGACTAGCTGCCACATAAAATCTCCTTAAACTAAATCACAGCGGGTCAGGTCATCCAAGGTCTCACGGCGCCGAATGAGCCGTGCCTTGCCTTCCTTAACCATAACCACAGCCGGCTTGAGCGAGGCGTTATAGTTGCTCGCCAGCGACAAGCAATAGGCACCGCAATCAGCCACCGCCAAAATATCGCCGGCGGCAAGCGGGGGCAACACGATATCCTTGATAATTATATCCCCCGATTCACAGAACTTGCCGGCAACGGTAACCTTGTCCGTCTCTCTTTCTCTCATCTTATTAACCACCACCACCTCGTGCTCGGCCCCGTAAAGGGCGGGGCGGATGTTATCGCCCATTCCGCCGTCTACGGAGACATAGCGCCTGACGCCGGGAATGTCCTTGACCACCCCCACCGTGTATAACGCCACCCCCGACTGCCCCAGCACCGACCTCCCCGGCTCGATAATAAGCCGCGGCTGCGCCAGCCCCAACCTCTGACATCCCTTAATGAGACTGGAGGTCATCGCCTCGGCATAGTCGGCAACGGGTGGGGCGGGAGAATCCAGGGTATATTGAACGGCGAAGCCGCCGCCGATACTTAGCTCCTCCATCTCAAAGCCGTGCTTTTGCTTCATCTCAGCGGCAAAGCCGAGGATAATGTCTATCGCCTGCTGATAGGGCTCAAATTCGGCAATCTGCGAGCCGATATGAAAATGTAACCCCCGCAGCTTAAGCTGGGGCATAGCCAGGGCGGTAGCCAGCGCCTTCTCGCCATGAACCATAGGCACGCCGAACTTGCTGTCGAGATTACCAGTGATGATATAGCGGTGGGTATGAGGGTCCACGCCGGGAGAAAGTCTTAAAAGTATATCGGGCTTGTTACTCTGCTCCCTGGCGAGCTCGCCCAGCAGCTCAAGCTCGTGGAAATTGTCCACCACGATGCGCCCCACCCCCCACTCCAGAGCTAGCTTTAACTCCTCGGCTGACTTATTATTGCCGGGGAAATAGACTCTATCCATGGGGAAACCGGCGGAACGGACAATGCTCATTTCGCCAGCGGAGACCACATCCAACCCCAGCCCTTCCTCATTAAAGAGCTGAGCCAGAGCCTTGTTGATAAATGCCTTGGCCGAATAGAAAACAGCAGAATCGGTATAGCGCTGGCTAAACTCCTGCTTGAATTCGGCACAACGACGGCGTATGCCGAGCTCGTCGAAGACATATAGCGGCGTGCCGAACTCGGCGGCCAACTCCACAGTATCGCAACCGCCGATAAGCAGGTGTCCCTTATTATTAACCTCAGCCGTTGAGGGAAATAGAACGAGTTTGGACATCATTTCCTCAATGTTAGCAGTGCCAGCTAGCTAAGTCAATTGAAGAAAGCCCCCACCCCGATTT
>SOKR01000007.1 GCA_004375675.1 Dehalococcoidia bacterium | reverse complement strand
GTTAGCGCCCCTCTAAAAAACCCCTCATATTCTGGCTCTGCACTCCAACTTAGCCTCCACTGTCATTGCGAGGAAAGTCCTGCGCAGGCAGGACGACGAAGCAATCTCAAAGGGTGGGGAGGCCGTACCCCCAAATAAGAGGCATAAGAGGAGTCTAACTCCTATTGGGCGGGCTGGGTGGGACAATAAACGCACGTTCGCCAAGGTGGAGTTGGGTGGGGCGAAAGACCTTCGGGGAAACCTATTTTTTAGCCCGCTTCCCCCTGCGGAACAAAGAAGAAATAAACCACAAAAAGAAAATGACCCCGAAAAAGGGGAAAGCCATAGAAAAATTGCTGCCACCACCACCCCTGACATCGGTCTGTGCCACGGTAGCCTCCGGCTCGGGGGCATCCTCGGCGCGGGCTAACGCCTCCTCGGTCACCTCGTAGGCAGCCACCCTAGCGTTGAGAAACTCCCTGGGCACCCAGCCCAGCGGGTTATCCCGCCCCGTAGCCTCGGCCCATATCCAGCCCGTCTCCCCCGAAAGCTCGAAAAAGGCGGTGGCTTCATCGTAATCGGGCAGGTAGATGAGGGCAGCGGTATGCCCCTCGCCGATGGCTATAGCCGAACGCAGCCCCGCCCCCTTACAAATCACCGCCAGCAGCACGGCGCTGTCCTCGCAATCGCCGTAGCCCCGCTCGTTCTGGGAGATAATACCCGCCAGCTCGTCGGCATTCAGGGCGAACTCGTCATAGCCAAAGAGGTCGATGTCGCTGGTATACCTCACCCTGTCCCGCACGAAATAAAAAACCGCCTCCGCCCTCCGGACGGTGTCGGGGTATTCTGCGGCAAACTCCTGCCCCAGGCTGTAGGCAATATCGGCGTTCTCCCCCAGGCTCTCGAAGGCGATAACCGGGCGGAAATCGGTCGCCGTCAGCTGGTAAAAACCGTCCTCTCCGAAAGACCGCGTGCGGCATATCGCCCAGTCGTCGTAGAGCTCACCATCAATCTCGTAGAACCCTTCCGACGAAGACGCCCAGGCATAGCCGGCGCCGGCCAGCCCTCCCAGCAGAATGAAGGCTAAACTTATTAGGATGCCGATTCTTTTCATAACGGTCCCGTCAGGGCGGCGTGCAGTACCAGCCCGAAAAAGACGAGGTAGCCAAAGACATGTATCCCCGCCGCCACCGGGCTGCGGTTTATGCTCAAAAACGGTATTTTAGGCGTCAGCCAGTCAACGATGTAGAATACGGCTACCCCCACCAGCAGGCTCATCAGGAAACTTATCGCCAGCAGCCCCCAGGTCCTGAAATCAAAGATGTACCAGATGATGGGTGCGGTGACCGCGGTCAGGGCGCTGATAGCGCCGTGGATAACCAGGCCGATCAGGATAAAAAAGCCGGCGATGAAAATGCCCACCGCCACCGGGTCCTCCCCGATACGCTCGCGATGGGAGATACGAGGGGTAAGCGCGTCCAGAGTCCTGACGCCAAGCCAGGCAAGCAGCACCGAAACAAAGGTGAGCAGCACCACCTTGGCCAGCCATATCAGTACAATCACCCAGAAAGGGGCAACCAGTCCCAATTCGCTCATCGGACAGCCTCCTTAACTATATAAAGCCTATTTAACGCCAAACTTATCGCGAAAAACTATCTCGTCAAGCTCTTTCCTCGGTCTCGGCTCCGGGTCCTCGTCGGGATAGCCCAGCGGGAACAGAGTAATCAGACTGTAATCATCCGGTACCCCCAGAATCTCGGCGGCTCTAGGGGCATCAAAGGCGCCAAGAATGACCGTGCCCAGCCCCAGGGCATGAGCCGCCAGCACCATGTTCTGTACCGCCAGGGCAGTATCAAACATATACCAATCGCCCTTCTCGGTGACGATTTCGCCATCCGGGCGGCAGCCCGACTTACCCATCTGGGCGCAGACAATGATTAACACCGGCACGGTGTTGACAGCCTCGGTAGCCGGATTCTCAAACCCCCCGGGCCTTTTGAACAGGGTGTCAGCCACCTTAGCCTTCATCTTGTTATCCCGCACCACGATAAACCGCCAGCACTGGGTGTTAGCCCAGGATGGCGCCCGGCGGCCGGCCTCCAGAACAAGCTCAACCGTCTTGTCGTCTATCGGGTCGGACTTATACTTACGGATACTTCTTCTCGTCTCGATGGCTTCCAAGGCTTCCATCTTTACCTCCGTTAGCCTTATCCTTCTTCCCAGGCGCCCCGCCCGATAAGGGCCACGAAACGGCAGCCGCCCAGGTTGCGGATGGACGTTTTTTTGCTGCTCTTGGTGACCTTACACAACTCCTGTATATGGCGCGAGCCCACGGGGACCACCATCCTCCCCCCGACGGCCAGTTGCGATAAAAGCACGGGCGGCACCTTGGGGGCGGCGGCGGTAACCATTATGGCGTCGTAGGGCGCCCCCCGCCGCCAGCCCAGCGTACTCTCCGCCTGGTGTACCTCGACATTGTTACAGCCCAGCTCGTCGAGCAGCTTTTCCGCCCTGTCGGCTAAAGAAGGCACCCGCTCGGTGGTAATCACTAGGCGGGCCAGCCGGGCCAGAATAGCTGCCTGATAGCCGCTGCCGGTGCCCACCTCCAGCACCTTTTCCCCACCCTTAAGCTCCAGCGCCTCGGTCATAAGGGCAATGATAAAAGGCTGTGAAATCGTCTGGTCGTAACCGATGGGAAGCGGTCTATCCTGGTAAGCCATATGCCGGCTATCCGGGGGCACGAAATGCTCGCGGGGTATGGAGCGCATGGCAGCCAGTACCCGCTTATCCTTAATCTCGGTGCTGAGGTGGTCGACTAACTCAGCCCTGGCGACCTCAAAATCCAAGTCCATATAAGCACCCACCCGGAGCGTTAAGCTAAAATCAAAGGCAAAACGAAATAGGCCGCCACCAGCAGAACCACCATTATTCCCCCCACCACCCCTATCCGCTTCAACTCGCCCGATATATCGGGGGGCTCGACTAACGCCGTCTTGGCGGCTGGCGCTTTGGCGGCGCTAACGGGCGCCACCGCCCGTGATGCCGGCGCGGGCTTCTGAGCTGCCGGCGCAGCTTTTGGCGCTGCTGCCTGAGCTACGGGGGCGGCAACTACCTTGCCGACCTTTCTTCTCTGGCTGCGGGACAGTCGTCGGCCCCGCCTTCTCGTTTTGCCTGACATATCAAACTCCTACTTGGCTCTGGGGTGAGATTTCTGATAAGCGCGACGGACGTGCTCGGTGGTGAGGTGGGTATAGACCTGGGTGGTGGAGATATTAGCGTGTCCCAGCAACTCCTGTACCGACCTCAGGTCGGCGCCGCCCCCCAGCATATGGGTGGCAAAGCTGTGCCGCAGCGTATGGGGGGTAATCTCCGTCCCCAGCTCGGCTGCTTTAGCATACCCTTTAAGTATCTGCCACAACCCCTGCCGGGTCAGCCTCTCGCCGCGGCGGTTGAGGAAGACCGCCTTCTCATCCCCGCCCCGCCCCCGTCGCGGCCGCACCTCGCTCAGGTAATCCTTCACCGTCTTCACCGCCCGTTCGTGGACGGGTATAAGCCTTTCTTTGTGCCCCTTGCCGAAGCAGCGCACGTAGCCGCCCTCGGTATCCAGGTCGGCCAGGTTCAAGGCTACCAGCTCGCTGGCCCTCATGCCGGTGGCGTAGAGCAGTTCCAGCATCGCCCTATCCCGCTTGGCTTCGGGGGTAGTTGACTTGGTCGGCTGCTCTAAGAGTCGATGCACCTGGATGATGGAAATCGGCTTGGGCAGCGACTTGCCCACTTTAGACGAAGCCACCCCCTCGGTCGGGTTATCCTTCATCATCCCCTCGGCGACCATAAAGCCGAAGAAAGACTTCACCGCGGCCACCTTGCGGGCGACGGTGGCGGCGGCATAACCCCGCCCTTTAAGCTCCAGCAGGTAGCTCATCATCGCCTGGCGGTCGAAAGCCACCCAGGGCGGAATGGTGCCCCGCTTGGCCGCCTCCTCCTCGACGAAGCTGGCGAGCTGGTGCAGGTCGTTGCGATAGGCGGCTATGGTGTTGGCCGAAAAGCCCTTCTCCACCGCCAGATAGTCCAGGAAATTGTCAACCGCTTCTTTCACCGCTCTCCCTCGTTAGCCCGTGATATTATGTATTTTAACATATCAATATGTAAAGTTAAAGCCATTGCCGGAGGTTTTCGTAGGCAAGCTTCACCTTGAAGCCTTATTGTGCAGAAAGGGGGTGATAAGGAAAAGGTGATAAGGCTTGAGGTCGTGGTATTGACAAAAACAAAAATGAGGACTAGACTAAAGCCCCAACATGTGAAACCATCTTAAAATTAGCAACCGGGTTGGGGGGTGGGGTGATGATACAAGGGCACTGGAACCGCTAAAGTTTGGCGGTGGCTGGTGCCCTTTTTA
>SOKR01000074.1 GCA_004375675.1 Dehalococcoidia bacterium | reverse complement strand
GGCGGGGAGATAGAGTTTTGCGTCGAGGGGCAGCCGTTGACCTTCAACAAGTCCTCGGCGCTCTTTCTGCCCGCGGGGACGAAGCACGGGCCGCTGACCTGGAAGAAGTTCGAGAAGCCGCACCTGGAGATGGCCATAATGATTGGCACGGGCAACTACAAGGAGGGGTGGCCGGAGGGGACCGGCGGGCCGAAGTAGACTACTTGTCCAGCGTCTTCTGGATGGGGGTGTGGATGGGTCTCAAGGGAGAGCCGCCCGATACTAATAAAGCGTCACCGGTAACGTACGATGCCAGCTCCGAGGCCAGGAAGAGGGCGGCACCAGCCACATCTTCGGGGGTGCCCGTCCTTTGCAGGGGGATGTCGCCCTTGCCCAGTTCATCGAAGAAGGCGTCTTTTTCTTTTTCCGAAAGCTTGCCCAGCATGGGGTCATAGAAGTCAGTGCGGACGGGGCCGGGCAGCAGGACATTAACGCAGATGTTGAAGGGCGCCAGTGTGTGCGCCAAATCCAGAGTAAAGCCGATAATGCCCATCTTGGCCGTGTGGTAGTGGATGCAGTGGGCGGGGGGATTGACCGCCGCCGCCGAGGAGAGGTTGATGATACGGCCGTACTTCTGTTTCTTCATGTGGGGCACCACCGCCTTCGAGAACAAGAAGAGGCTTTTCAGATTCAGGGTGAGCACCTTGTCCCAGTCGGCTTCGGGCATATCTTCAATTGGGGTTGGTGCCGCGGGCATGCCGCCGGCATTGTTGACCAGTATATCCACCTTATCAAAATGGCTTATTGCCTTATCCACCGCGGCGCGCACCTGCTTATCATCAAGAGCGTCGCAGGCCAGGGCGATGCCTTTACCGCCTTTTTTAGTGATTTGGGCCAGCGTCTCCCCGGCGCTCTTTTGGTCGATGTCGGCGATGACCACGGCACAGCCTTCGGCGGCGAACTTAAGGGCGATGCCCTTGCCGATGCCTTTAGCGCCACCGGTGATAATAGCTACCCTGTCGGCCAGTAACATTTTCGGCTCCTTGTCGGCAATTCTGCCATAGTATCCAATTAGGCCATGGTATCCCAAAAGCTTTTCCCATAGTAAGGCTAATCGGCGGCAAATGCAATAGGGGTTTTGACAATCAATCGGCTGGGTGTATAGTATAGGGTGATAAAAAAGCAAGGAGACGAGCTATGCGAGGTTATGCGGGCAAGATGCTCTGGGTGGACCTCTCACGAGCCAAATTGGAAGACGAGGCGCTGGACGAAGGGCTTTGCCGCCAGTTTATCGGCGGTTACGGGCTGGGGGCCAGGATTCTTTTCAGCCGGCAGAAGGCGGGCGTCGACCCGCTGGGGCCGGATAATATCCTCGGCTTTACCACCGGCATGCTCACCGGCACGCCCTCGATTTCGGCTTCGCGGTACATCGTGGTGGGCAAGTCGCCGCTGACCGGGGGGTGGGGCGACGCCAACTCGGGGGGTAATTTCGGGCCTTACCTCAAGTTCGCCGGCTACGACAATATCTTCTTCAGCGGCATAGCCGAGAAACCGGTCTATCTCTTCATCAACAACGGCAAAGCCGAGCTGAGGGACGCCGCCCACCTTACGGGCAAGGACACCTTCCAGACCGAGGACATCCTCAAAGGCGAGCTGGGCAAGGATGTCGAGGTCGCCTGCATCGGGCCGGCTGGCGAAAAGGTGGCCCGCATCGCCGCCGTGATGAATAACAAGGGACGGGCGGCGGGGCGTTCGGGGCTGGGGGCGGTGATGGGCTCTAAAAAGCTCAAGGCGATAGCGGTTAAGGGGAACATGAAAATCCCGATGGCCGACGCCACCAGAGCCAACGAGCTGAGAAAGAAATACCTGAAAGAGCTTTCCGGGCATGTCGATATGCTGCGCGACAACGGCACCCCGGGCATCTTTATCGACTGCGCCGAGAGCGGCGACACCCCGACCAAGAACTGGTCAGGCACGGCCGTTATCGACTTCCCCGATTATAAGGACATCGGCGGCGACCCGGTATTAAAGCGCCAGGAGAAGCGCTACGCCTGCTGGCGCTGCCCCATCGGCTGCGGCGGGCACATGAGGGAGGGGAGGGGGGAATATAAATACGAAGCAGGCGCGCACAAACCCGAATACGAGACGCTGGGCATGTTCGGCGCCGACTGCCTCAACAGCAGCGTCGAGTCCATCATTAAGCTAAACGATATCTGCAACCGCTACGGGGTGGACACCATCTCGGCGGGGGCTACCATGGCCTTTGCGATCGAGTGCTCCGCGCGGGGGAGTATCACCAACGCCGCCACCGACGGCCTCGAGATGACCTGGGGCAACCATAAGTCCATCGTGGCCATGACTGAAAAGATGGTGAGGCGAGAGGGTTTCGGCGACATCCTGGCCGACGGGGTGAAGGTGGCGGCGGGGAGAATCGGAGGGGACGCCTCCAGCTATGCCATGCATATCCAGGGGCAGGAAATACCCGCCCACGACCCCAAGTTCGGCTACCACTGGGCGACCACCTACCGTATGGACGCTACCCCCGCCCGCCATACCCAGGGGCCGGGACTGCCCATGCCGGGGATGGACCTGCCCGAGCACGACGAGAAAGCCTTCAGCGGGCGCGCCGAAGCCCATAAGCTGGGCAGCGACTTTAGCCACGTGGTCAGCTGCACGGGCACCTGTATCTTCGGCTTCTGGGCGCTGCCCGATGTCGATGCTTTTATCGATTTTATGAACGCCGTCTCCGGCTGGGACTTCACCCGCGAGGAGATTTTTAAGACCGGGGAGAGGATTGCCAACATGCGGCAGGCTTTTAATATCCGCGAGGGCCTGAACCCCCTGAAGTATAAGATTCCGGGGCGGATATACGGACACCCCGCGCCAACGCAAGGACCGCTGGCGGGGGTCACCGTGGACGAGGATACCCTCTACAGCGAGTACCTGACCGCCATGGACTGGGACACCAGGACGACCAAGCCGACCAAGCAGAAGCTGCTGGAGCTGGGGCTGGAGGATGTGGCCAAGGCGCTCTGGCCGTAGAGTGCAGAAAGCGTTAGTCTCACCACGGCGATAGCTAACCGCAGGCGTTAGTCTGCACCACGACGATAGCTGGAAATCCTGCCCTATCGTCTTAATAGCCCTCTTTTTGTGTTAACTGCCTAAATGTAATATAATGCCATTTTAGTCTGTTCACCGTATAAAAGGGGTAGAAATGCTCAAAAAAGTGGCCGTGCTGGGCGGGGGCAACGGCTCTCATACCATGGCCGCCGACCTGGCGCTAAAGGGGCTCGAGGTGCGCATCTGTGAGGCGCCCGAATTTAAGGAGAGTTTCGCTGCCACTCTCGAAAGGCAGGAGATAACCCTGGTGGAGGCGGGGAGTGGGGAAAAAACAGCCAAACTGGCGCTGGCCACCACCGATTTCGAACAGGCCATAAAGGGCGTTGATTATATAATGATGCCCATTCCCGCCACCGGACACGAGCGCTTTTTCAGAGCCATCATGCCCTACCTCGAGGACGGGCAGACCATCGTCAGCTGGCCGGGGAACTACGCTTCTCTGTACTTCGCCCGTATGCTCAAAGAGGAGGGGCTAAAGAAGGACGTCACGCTGGCCGAGGGGCATACCCTGCCCTGGGGGTGCCGACTGGAAGCGCCGGGCAGGATAAAAGTATTCGTTGACGCCTGGAAGCTGCTGCTGGCGGCGCTGCCCTCTAAAGAAACCGCCAGAGTCGCCAATGACCTTAAGGATTACTACCCGGTGGCGGTGGCATCGAGCGTGCTGGAGACCTCGCTGAATAATCTGAACCCGATTGTGCACCCGGTGGGGACGGTTTTAAACGCGGGCGCCATCGACAATCGCAAAGAGGATTTTCACCTCTACCGCGACGGCACCACCCAGTCCATCGCCAGAGCCATAAAGGCGGTCTTCGAAGAGGTGAGCCAAATCGGGGAGGCGGTGGGGGTAAAGATGCTGGAGTACCCCGAAGAGACCTTCTGGTTGAAGAGCACCATCATGTCGCACTACTTTAGGGCGCCCGAGGATATAAATGACACGGTGGCTAACATCAGGGGGCCGTCTTCTATGAAGAGCCGCTATATAACCGAGGATATCCCTTACGGGCTGGTGCCTGTGGCCGGGCTTGCCTATAGCTACGGCATTGACATACCCATTATTGATGCTACAATATGTCTGGCTTCGGCTATCAACGGGGCGGACTACTACGGGGAGGGGAGGTCGCTGGGGGAGCTGGGGATAGCCGGGCTAAAACGGGAAGAATTAGACCAAATTCTGAGAAAGGGATCTTGATAAAAGGGGGTGATGGATGCACTAGACTAGTCGAAACGAGATTTCGGCGAAATTTTAGAAAATAAAACTTCGAAGGAGGTTTTTTAAGATGAAAAAGGGAATG
>SOKR01000100.1 GCA_004375675.1 Dehalococcoidia bacterium | reverse complement strand
CGGCTGGAGGCCACCGCCTACGGCACCGACTGCTACCCCCGCAAAAAGCTGGAGAGCTGGATTAACATCAAAGACCTCAACGAGGCGGTGCTCTTCAACATCAGGAACGCCTACCAGAACTATAATGTAGCCGCCAACGCCTCGGACAAGACCATCTATACCTACATGGGGATGCTGCGGGCAGAGCTGGGTAATATCAACTATTGCAGTGCCGGGCAGCTTTCGCCGTTGCTCAATGACCCCTATTACAAGACCATCGGCATCGGCACCAGGATATTCCTGGGCGGGGGCACGGGCTTTGTCGCCTGGCAGGGCACCCAGCATAACCCCGACGTGCCCCGCACCGAAAAGGGAGTCCCCAAGGGCGGCTCAGGCACGCTGGCCGTTATCGGCGACCTTAAGCATATGGACGCCCGTTGGCTGGTGGGCACCAGCATGCTCGGCTACGGCTGCACCCTAACCGTGGGCGTGGGCGTGCCCATACCCATACTCTCCGAGGAAATCCTGAGCTATACCACCGTAACCGACGCCGAGATTTTCGCCCCCGTTATTGACTATTCCAGTGACTATCCCAATATGAAGCCGGAGACGCTGGGCGAGGTCAGCTACGCCGAACTCAAGAGCGGACGGGTAAAGCTCAAGGGCACGGAGATACCAACCGCCTCCCTCTCCAGCTACCCGCGGGCGGTGGAGATTGCCCAGACGCTCAAGGAATGGATAAAAGGCGGCAAGTTCCTGCTCACCCAACCGGTGGCGCCGCTGCCGGGGGTGGAAGCGGGCATAAAATTCAAGCCGCTTAAAGAACGGCCGATAGAAGAATAGCCGATAAGGAGAGGAAAATGGCAGTTGCCAAGAGAATAGTATTACACTTTCCCAAACGTGTCGTTGACCGCGCCATAGTCTGTCGGCTGGCCAAGGACTATGACCTTGAATTTAATATCTTAAAAGCCCTGGTCACCCCCGAAGAGGAAGGTCTGCTGGTATTAGAGCTCAGCGGGGAACAAGGTGAGTACGACAAGGGCATCAGCTACCTGACCGAGACCGGGGTCAGAATCCAATCGCTCAGCCAGGACGTGCTGCGCAACGAAGAAAGGTGCACCCACTGCGGCGCCTGCATCACCATCTGCCCTTCGGGCGCTTTCGAGCTCACCCCCCTGACCCGGCGGGTGGCTTTTTACAACGAAAAATGCGTGGCTTGCGGGCTCTGCATCAAGGCCTGCCCCCCGCGAGCTATGGAGGTGCACTTCTAGGCCATGTATCAACCAAGAAGCTACCGCCACTGGGTCAAAGATAAAAGCCTGGTCGGTTTCAATGTCGTCGTCAAGGAGACCGACCTCTATATCCGCGCGTCCAGCGACCTGAAACGGAAAGCCCAGCGGCTGGTGGTGAAATACCGCCAGCAATTGGAGAGCTATATCGAACGCCACCCGGCATTCTTAAGCTCGCTGGAACCGCTCGCCGTAGGCGACGACGCCCCACGCATCGTAACCGAGATGGCGGAGGCGGCAAAAAAGGTCGGCGTAGGCCCCATGGCGGCGGTGGCGGGAGCTATCGCCGAGTCCGTCGGCAAAGAGCTCCTCGACTCCTCGCCGGAGGTCATCGTAGAGAACGGCGGCGACATTTATCTCAAAAGCTCGACCGACCGGCTCATCGGTATTTACGCCGGCAAATCGCCCTTAACAGGCACGGTCGGGCTGGAAGTCAGGAGCAAGTACACGCCCATCGGCATTTGCACCTCCTCGGGGACGGTGGGACACTCCCTGAGCCACGGTAAGGCGGACGCGGTGATTGTGCTCTCCAAGTCGACCGCCCTGGCTGACGCCGCCGCCACTGCCATCGGCAATATGATTAAAAGCACCGATGATATCCCCCGTGGCATCGAGCACGCCATTAGCATCAAAGGGCTGACTGGCACAATAATCATTAAAGATGATAAAATAGGACTGTGGGGCAAAGTCAAAATCCGCCCCATATCGGAACGGGAAAAAGCTAAAATGCTGACAGCTCAAAAAGCTTTATGAAAAGACCGCAGTTCCAACGCCGATGGCAATGGATACTAATTATAGTCGTCCCCTGCGTCTTGCTGGGGCTGGTGCTATTGGTGGCTGGCATTGGTAAGCTGCCCGGGCAGGCTGAATTTGCCGATGTCCTGCTCGGCTCTTTCTGGACGCCCACCGTGGCCTCCCTCATCAGCCATGTCCTGCCCTGGGTCGAGGTAGTCCTGGGGGCGGTTTTGCTCCTCGGGGTATTCCCCAGACTGGCCGCCGCCCTGAGCCTGCCGCTACTGGCCGGCTTCATGGCTAACAACATCTGGGCAATAAGCCAGGGCATGAAGCAATTTCCCGACTGCGGCTGTTTCGGGGTATTCGAGGAGCTTTTCGGCTCCCTCACCCCGGTGCAAGCCTTGGGCATGGATATCGTGCTTATCCTGTTTGCCGTAACCGTAATAGTCTTTCACCCCGCCCCATTCTTAAGCTTTCAATCATGGTTTAAAAAACGAAAAGGAGCAAGGAGCCAATGATAAAACCCGTTGCGCGCCAGTCTAAGTGGCTGGCCGGTCTAATCCTGGTCACCATTGCCGCCCTGCTTATCAGCGGCGGTTGTGCGCCTAACACATTACCCGTTATCTCCAGCCTGGTCCTGGCCACCCAAGGCGAGATAAGTCCGGGAATGACCGCCCAGATCGTTTGCGACGCCCTGGACCCCGACGATGACGAATTGAGCTACACCTGGTCGGCGGACG
Organism: Dehalococcoidia bacterium; assembly: GCA_004375675.1. Classification (GTDB taxonomy): domain Bacteria; phylum Chloroflexota; class Dehalococcoidia; order Dehalococcoidales; family BS750m-G39; genus E44-bin88. The sequence goes on along the minus strand of SOKR01000100.1, from coordinate 1,658 downwards.
ACGGCACTATCTACGGGTCGGGGGCTACCGTCAGCTGGACGGCGCCCGGCGAACTGGGGACATACACCATTAACGTCGAGGTAAGCGACGGCGATGATATCGTCACCGACCAGCTCATCATAACCGTGCTCGCCCCCAACAACCCCCCCACTATTGAGAGCCTTTTTACGGATTGCCCGAGGGTAAAAAAGGCTGGGACCGCTATCATGACCTGCGATGCTTCTGACCCGGATGAAGATGAACTGACCTATACCTGGTCGGTGGAAAGGGGCAACATCTCCGGGTCGGGGTATGAGGTCGCCTGGGTGGCGCCTAATGAGTTCGGGACCTTCGCCATAACCGTAACCGTAACCGATGGACGGGGCGGCGAAGCCAGTGACGAAAGATCTATCATAGTTTGCAGTTGCGGTACTGCCTGCGACTAAAGAAGGCGCGGCAGGAACAAGCCGTAGTTAAATATATAAGGGGGTAAAAATGGCTAAGCGGCGGGTAATGCTTACCTATCACCCGGAGATAAGCTCGGAGCCGATTATCTATACCCTCGGCCAGCAGTTCGGCCTGGCCACCAATATCCACCGCGCCGACGCCACCGAGAGCAAAGGCTGGATAGAGCTGGAGCTCGAGGGCGCGGAGACGGATATTGAAGCCGGAATCGCCTGGGCTATCTCCAAAGGGGTGAGGATCGACCCGGTGACTGAGGGGGAATAGAGAGCCGGCAACTACTGACCAAGGTTGCGCCGTTTAAGCCACTTTTGCTTCTGAGCGAGCCGTGTCGGCTCGTCAGCAGGCTGATAAGCGGCTAAGAATTCGTCCTTAAACGACAGGAAGGTGCCATCCAGGATGGCACCTCTTATTTTGGCCACCAGTTCGGCGATAAAACTCAGGTTATGAATGGTGGCTAAGCGGTAGGCCAAAAGCTCGCCGCAGTTAAAGAGGTGGTGGAGATAGGCGGCGGAGAAGCTACGACAGGTGTAGCAGTCGCAGTCGGCGGCGATGGGCTGTTCCATCTCCTTGTACACCGCATTAGTTATATTAAGCCTCCCCTCCCAGCTAAAGAGGGCGCCGTTGCGGGCGACGCGCGTGGGCAGAGCGCTATCGAAGATATCACAACCCCTGGCAACGGCTTCGACGATGTCTTCGGGCGAGCCGACCCCCATCAGGTAGCGCGGCTTGCCTTCGGGGAGGCAGGCTACCGTCTCTTCAATCATAGCCAGGGTTGTTTTCTTGGGCTCGCCGACACTCAAGCCGCCGATGGCATAACCGGGGAAGTCTAAAGAGCTAAGGTATTGCGCCGACCTTTGCCTGAGTTCAGCGAACATCCCCCCCTGCACGATGGCGTAGAGCGCCTGGTCGGTGCGCTTTTGAGCTTTTAAGCACCTCTCCGCCCACCTGTGCGTCCTTTCCATCGCCTTTTTTATCTTCGCCGGGCTGTCGTCATGCGCCGGACACTCGTCCAGGACCATGATAATATCGGCGCCCAGCCTCTCTTGATACTGGATAATGAGTTCAGGAGTAATATGGTGCTGGCTGCCGTCGATGTGAGAACGAAAGGTCACCCCGCCATCGCTTACCTTGCGTAGCGGCGAAAGGCTGAAAACCTGGTGGGGGGGGGGGGGGGGGGGGGGGGGGGGGGGGGGGGCGGGGGGGGGGGGTGGGGG
>SOKR01000153.1 GCA_004375675.1 Dehalococcoidia bacterium | reverse complement strand
TCGTCCTCGGGTTGGCCTCGGGCGGCCCGAAAATCTCGAAATCATCGAAGCCGAAATTATCGCCTATGTCCGCAGTGCCGTTAGCCCAGCAGAAAAAAGGGCTATCGATAAAATTATCCCCCAGGTAAGCGAAGCCATCCTCTGTCTCCTCACTGAAGGCTTAACCACGGCGATGAACAAGTTTAATTAGCACCCCACCCCCCAGGTTTTATTTCCCGCACCAGCCCACCCACAAACGTCTTTCAAAGGGGGGCTTCGCCCCCCTTAAAAACCCCCCAAAAGCAAAGTTAAGGAGCGCTAGCTCATTAGGGTGGGCTTGGGTGGGACGACAAACGCACGCTCGCCAAGACGGGGTGGTGGGTAAAACACCCCCCAAAAAGAGTTTTTAGAGGTCTCACCTCTGAAGGGCGGGTTAGGGTGGGACGAAAAACATGGGGGAGGGGCACAACCCTACAGGGGGATATAAAAGGGGCACTACCCTTATAGGATGGGATTTGGGTGGGAAGCAAGACATCCCTTTCCTAATTCAAACTCTGGTGCTATAATCCATATACGCATGACCAAAAAACAACCCATCATCGCCGTTATCGGCGGCGGCAGCTGCAACCGGGAAGAAGCCCGCCTGGCGGAAGAAGTCGGGCGTGAACTGGCTAAGCGCGGCGTGACCCTGGTCTGCGGCGGTTTAGGTGGCGTTATGGAAGCCGCCTGCAAAGGCGCCAGCTCAGAAGGCGGCACCACCATCGGCGTCCTGCCCGGTGACAACCGCCAGTCAGCCAACCCCTATGTCCGGATTCCCATCGTCACCGGCATCGGCTACGCCCGCAACGTGGCTGTGGTCAAGTCGAGCCAGGCGGTAATCGCCGTCGGCGGCAACTACGGCACCCTCTCCGAGATAAGCCACGCCCTGCAGAGCGGCATCCCCGTTATCGGCCTGAACACCTGGACGATAGCCCGCAACGGCCGCGAGGACAAAGCCATCATTTCAGCCCAAAGCGCCGCCGAGGCGGTAGATAAAGCCCTTGAACTGGCGACAAAGGAGTCCAATGACCAAGATTGACAGCGTCAGAGCCCGGGAAATCTTAGATTCCAGGGGCAATCCCACCCTTGAGGTCGAAGTAAGGCTCGATGATAGCGTCACGGGTCGGGCGGCGGTGCCCTCGGGCGCCAGCACCGGCCGGCACGAAGCCGTGGAGCTCAGGGACGGCGACCGGTCCCGCTTCGGCGGCAAGGGCGTGCTCAAGGCGGTAGCCAATGTTAATGATGAAATCGCCCCAGCGGTAAAAGGCATGCTAGCCACCGACCAGCCCGCTTTAGACCGCAAGCTGACAGAGCTCGACGGCACGCCCAACAAGTCGCGCCTGGGAGCTAACGCCATACTGGGAGTATCGCTAGCCACCGCCCACGCCGTGGCTAAATCCGCCGAGATGCCCCTCTACCTCTACCGGGGACAGGAAGACATCTACACCCTGCCCGTTCCCATGATGAACATCCTCAACGGCGGCAAGCACGCCGCCGGCTCCACCGACTTTCAGGAGTTCATGGTGGTGCCAGCGGGAGCCGAGAGCTTCAGCCAGGCACTGCGGATGGCTACCGAGATTTACCACTCGCTAAAAAAGGTGCTCGAAGACAGGGGCTTGAACACCAGCGTCGGCGACGAAGGCGGCTTTGCCCCCTCCCTCCACTCCAACAAAGATGCCATCGAAGCCATACTTTCCGCTATGGAAATAGCCGGATATGTACCGGGCAAGGACTGTTTCATCGCTCTGGACCCCGCCGCCAGCGAGTTTTATCAGGACGGCAAATACATACTGTCTAAAGAAGGCGTCTCCTTGAGTAGCGAAGAGATGGTAGATTATTATGTTAAGTGGGCAAGCGCCTACCCTATCATCAGTATCGAGGACGGCATGGCTGAGGACGACTGGGAAGGCTGGCAGCTGCTTACCGGGAAGCTGGGCGAAAAGGTGCAACTGGTCGGCGACGACCTCTATGTCACCAATGTCGAGCGGTTGAGCCGTGGTATAAAGACGAAGGCATCAAATTCTATTCTCATCAAGCCCAACCAGATAGGCACCCTCACCGAGACCGTCGCCGCCATCAAGATGGCGCAGCAGGCGGGCTGGACGGCGGTGGTCAGCCACCGCTCCGGCGAGACCGAAGACACCACCATCGCCGACCTGGCGGTGGGCTTGAACACCGGGCTCATCAAGGCGGGCGCCCCCTGCCGCTCCGAGCGCACCGCCAAGTATAACCGCCTGCTCCGCATTGAAGAGGAGCTGGGGGAAAACGGCAGCTTTGCCGGAACGGGCGCCTTCTACAATCTGAAGCAATAGAATGAACAAGCTGAATTTAGCCGAGAAGAGCCTGAAGCCCATCAGGAAGTGGGGCTGCCACAAGCTGGAGTGCTTCGCCGACTATATCGAAGCCTACACCGGCGCGCTGGGCAAAGGCAGCTATTGCTACCTGGAGCTTTACGCCTGCGGCGGCAAGTGCCTCTGCAAGGGCACCGACTGTGTCATTGAAGACTCGGCGCTGCGGGCGCTGTCCGTCACGAGGAAGTTCGACAACTACATACTTATCGCCCGGGATAGTGAGGACGCCAAAAGCCTGGCGCAGTTGACAGCGTCCCGCGACACCGACGTCAGGATAATAACCGGCAACTGCATCAACGAAAAAGTCCTCCAGCAGGCTTTCGACCTCATCCCCCGCTCGGCGTCGAGCTTCGCCCTTATCGACCCCCCCGGCTATCGTCAGCTGCGCTGGTCGACTATCAGGAAGCTGGCCGCCCACGGCAAGGACTGGAAGGGGCATAAGCTGGAGCTTTTAATACTCTTCCCCCTGGAGATGGCGCTATTGCGCAACCTGACCCGCCCCGAGTGCCAGTCCTCCATCACCAGGCTCTACGGCAACCGCCAGTGGCAGGAAATCAGCCGGAAAAGGCTGGCGGGCAAGATAAGCTCGGAAAAGATGAGGAACAAGCTGGTCAAGCTCTTCAAGGCGGGCTTAAAGGAGCTGGGCTATAAATATGTCGAGGACTTCAAGCCGGCTTCGCCCTCCACCCACCCCCTCTACCACGTAATCTCGGCAAATGACAGCGGGCATCGAGCTAAGATGATAAGCGAAGCCTGGGGCAAAGAGAGGTACCTGCCCTGCGAGTTGCTTTACGATAAGAAAGACAGATGAAAAAAATCGGCATTACCACTACAGTACCCATAGAGATATTACTGGCCGCCGGCTACCAGCCCGTCGACCTCAATAACATCTTTATCGCCGACGCCAACCCGGAGAGGCTGGTCGCCGTAGCCGAGAAAGCCGGCTTCCCCCTGAATTGTTGCAGCTGGATTAAGGGCATCTACGGCGTCTGCATGGAGCAAAGGATTGACACCGTTCTCTGCGTCACCACGGGCGACTGCTCCAACACCGTCATGCTCATGGAGGTGCTTAAGCTCAGGGGCATTAAGACCATACCCTTCGCCTTCCCCGAACGCCCCGACGCCGGGCAGATGCAAAAGGCGTTGGAGGAGCTGGCGAAAACACTGGATACCACGCTGGATGCCGCCGATAAGGTCAGGGAGCAGTTGAAGCCCTGCCGCCAATTAGCGCTTAAATTAGACGAGCTCACCTGGAAAGAAGGCGTGGCCAGCGGCCTGGAGAACCACCTCTGGCTGGTCGCCGCCTCCGACTTTAATCAGGATTGCCATAGCTATCAGCGGGAGCTTGAGGCGTTAATAGAGCAGTGCCGCCAGCGTCAGCTCTATCCCCCCGACTATCTCAGGATAGCTTATATCGGCGTGCCCTCGGTCTACGGCAAAGACCTCTACAAGTATCTGGAGAGCAACGGGGCCAGGGTGGTCTTCAACGAAATCCAGCGCCAGTTCGCCATGCCCCACCCCGCCTCCTCCCTGGCCGAGCAGTACACTGGCTACACCTACCCCTACTCCATATACGACCGCCTCAAGGATATCACCACCGAGCTGGAAAAGCGGCGGATTGACGGCGTTATCCACTACGTCCAGGCGTTCTGCCACCGCGGCATCGGCGACATCATCTTCCGGGATGCCAGAAAGCTACCCATTCTGACCCTGGAAGGCAACGACGACTTTCTCCTGACCCAGCACCTCAAGACCAGGGTGGAAGCCTTTATCGACATACTGCAACGCAGTCGGCGCCAAACGAAAATAGCTGAGGAGGTATAGACATGGCCACCAAACTGGGCATTAACGGCTTCGGGCGGATGGGGCGGTTGAGCCTGAGGGCGATTAACCAGTACCACCAGGGCAAACTGGAGGTAGTCGCCATCAATGACCTGACCGATGCCAGGACCAACGCCCACTTGCTGAAATGGGACAGCACCTACGGCCCCTACCCCGGTGAGGTCAAGGCCGCCGAAGACAGCATTGTAGTCGACGGCAAAAAGGTGAAGGTGTTC
>SOKR01000011.1 GCA_004375675.1 Dehalococcoidia bacterium | reverse complement strand
AATCCATATCTGCTAAAATAAAGTGGGAACAGAGGGGTTGTAATTTTGGACAAAGAGAAAAAGACCGACATCATAGGCAAATTCGGGCTCCGCGAAGGAGATACAGGCTCTACTGAAGTTCAGATAGCCTTGCTCACCGAAAGGATAAACCAGTTGACCGGGCATATGATAGCTAATCGGCATGACTATCACACGCAACGGGGGCTGCTTAAGCTGGTGGGACAGAGAAGAAGGCTACTCGCCTACTTGAGCCGAGAGGATGTCGGCCGATATCGCAGCCTGATTGTCAGGCTCGGTCTACGCAAGTAAAGTTGAGGAGAGGCTATTGATATCACCTAATTCTTTTGAGTGTGAGGTCGGTGGTAGAAAACTTATTATCGACACCGGAAAGCTGGCCGGACAGGCGGGTGGGGCGGTAACCGCCCGCTACGGGGATACCGTAGTCCTGGTTACCGTCTGCACCAGCGATGAGCCCCGGGAAGGGATAAATTTTCTGCCCCTGACCATCGATTATGAAGAAAGGCTCTACGCTGCCGGCAAGATTCCCGGCGGCTTTATCCGCAGGGAGGGACGCCCCAGCCAGGAGGCAACCCTGGCCAGCCGTCAGACCGACCGCCCGATACGCCCGCTTCTGCCCAAGGAATGGCGCAATGACATCCAGATTATCATTACCGTCCTTTCCGCCGACCAGGAAAACGACCCTGATATACTGGCGGTTATCGGCGGCTCGGCGGCGCTATCTATTTCGGAAGTGCCCTTCGAGGGCCCGATAGGCGCGGTCCACATAGGCTATATAAACGACGAGCTTATATTGAATCCAACCCTGGCCCAGCTGGAAGACAGCCAGCTCGACATGGTCGTCGTCAGCACTAAAGAGGCGGTCGTAATGGTAGAAGCTGGCGCCAGAGAGGCTCCGGAGGATATCGTGCTCAAGGCGATAGAGCTCGGGCACGAGACCAATCAGGGTATCATCAAGCTCCAGGAGCAGCTCCAGCAAGCCTGCGGCAAGCCCAAGCTGGAAGCTCCGGTAAGCGAGGTCAACCCCGAGACGCTGGCGGTGATTGCGCCCATAGTTGATGATAAGCTGGCCCCGGCCCTGAAGCAGCCGGAGAAGTCACAGCGAGAAGACGCCCTCAGCAGCCTGAAGAAAGAGCTGGTGGAGAGCTTTGGCGAGACATTTGCCGAAGAGGATATAATCAAAGCCCTGGAGAGCCGAACCAAGAGTGAAATAAGAGGCCAACTCCTCGATAAGGGGGAGCGTATCGACGGGCGGGGTATAGACGAAGTCAGGCCCATCAACTGTGAGGTAGGGCTTCTGCCCCGCACCCACGGCTCGGCCCTGTTTACCCGCGGACAGACCCAGGTCTTGACCATTACCACGCTGGGCTCCGTCGGTAAGGAGCAACCGCTCGACGGACTGGGCATTGAAGAAAAGAAGCGATTCATCCACCACTATAACTTTCCTCCCTTCTCCGCTGGCGAGACCAAGCGCGTCGGCTCGCCGGGGAGGCGTGAAATCGGGCACGGCGCTCTGGCGGAGCGAGCCATCGAGCCGATACTGCCCAAGGCTGAGGACTTCCCCTACACCATCCGATTAGTCTCCGAGGTCTTGAGCTCCAGCGGCAGCACCTCCATGGCCAGCGTCTGCGCTTCAAGCCTTTCCCTGATGGATGCGGGAATACCGACCAGCGCCGCCGTCGCCGGCATCGCCATGGGGCTGGTCACCGGTGATGACGGCAAGTACGTGGTTTTAACCGATATCCAGGGGATAGAGGATAACTACGGTGATATGGACTTTAAAATAGCCGGCACGGACAAGGGTATAACCGCCATGCAGATGGACACCAAGCTCAAGGGCGTCAGCCTGGAAGTGGTGGGCAAGACTTTACCTCAAGCCCGCCAGGCTCGCCTGTCAATCCTGGAAGCGATGCAAAAGACCATCAGCGCCAGCCGGCCTGAGCTCAGCAAATACGCGCCCAGGATGTACAAGATAACCATCGACCCGGAGAAAATCGGCGCCGTCATCGGCACCGGCGGCAGAACGATAAGGTCGATTATCGAGGAAACCAAGACGACCATCGATGTCGATAACGACGGCACGGTGCTTATCGGTTCGCCCAATGAGGAATCCGCCCGCAAGGCTATCGATATCATTGAAAGCCTGACCAAAGAGGTAGAGATCGGCACCACCTACACGGGAAAGGTGACGCGGATACTGAACTTTGGCGCTATGGTGGAGATTCTTCCCGGCAAAGAGGGGTTGGTCCACATCAGCGAACTGGAGGACTACCGCGTAGACAAGGTCGAGGATGTAGTTAAAATCGGCGACGAGGTAACGGTTAAGGTAATCAACATTGACGATATGGGACGGGTAAACCTGTCGCGACGGGCACTCTTTGAAAAGCAGTCTGACACGCCTGGAGCCAAGCCGCAAGGTGCGCCATCTAAAGACTACCCCTTCCGCACACAGCGTGATTCCCGCCCTCCCCGAAATAAAGGTGGCTTCCACAACCGGGGGCCCGATAGAGGACGCCGGCGATGAAGCCGATAAGGGTAGCCGTTCACGGCGCGCTAGGCAAGATGGGACAGACCTTAATCGAAGCCCTCTGCCGTGAACCCGAGATGCAAATCGTAGGCGCTACCGACATCAAGGCGACCCAAGACCACCTGCCTCTACCCGACGGCTCGGGCACCGTTCCCCTTTCCCCAGAACTGGAGCGTATCCTCACTACCTGTCAGCCGCAGGTAGTTGTAGATTTCAGCACCGCCAAGGCCGTTATGCCGCTGGTGCGCCTGGCAACCGAACGCGGCGTCAACCTGGTAATCGGCACCACCGGAATAGCTGCCGACGATATCGAGGCAATCGACGGCCTGGCTAAAGCTAAGGGGATGGGAATAGTGATAGCGCCTAACTTTGCCCTGGGCGCGGTGCTGATGATGCACCTGGCCAGGATAGCCGGCAAATATCTTGACCATGCCGAAATCATAGAGCTGCATCATGAGCGCAAGCTGGATGCGCCTTCGGGCACCGCCCTATCCACGGCTAAAGCCATGGCTCAAGCCAGAGGGAAGCCGTTTGCCACCCCGCAACAGGGGGGAAAATCAGATAGTCGGGGGAAGCAGGTTGAAGGTATCAGTATTCACAGCGTGCGTTTGCCGGGGCTGCTGGCCCACCAGGAGGTGATGCTGGGAGGGGCGGGGCAAACGCTGAGCATCCGCCACGATACCAGCGGTCGTGAGTGCTATATGCCCGGCGTTATGCTCGCCATCAGAGAAGTGGTCAAGCGTAAAGGGTTAACCTACGGTCTGGATAGTCTGCTCGGCTTGGAGAAGGCATGAAGAAGGGATTTAGAGTAGCCATAGTCGGCGCCACCGGGATGGTGGGGCAGGAGTTCATCAAGGTCCTGGAGCAGCGCAGCTTCCCCATGGACTCCATTGAACTGCTGGCCTCAGACCGCTCCGCGGGCAAGAAGCTGTTTGTTAACCACCGCGAGCTGGTGGTCAAAGAGACAACCCCTGAGTCATTCAAGAAAATAGATATCGCCCTCTTCTCGGCGGGGGCGGAGACCAGTCGTTACTTCTCGCCCATAGCCGCCCAGTCGGGAGCCGTGGTTATCGATAATAGCTCGGCATTCAGGATGGACCCCAAGGTGCCGCTGGTAGTGCCTGAGGTCAACCCCGAAGACATTAAGTGGCATAATGGGATTATCGCTAACCCCAATTGCTCCACCATCCAGATGGTGGTGGCGCTGCAACCCCTGCACAAGGCTAATCTCATCAAGCGCCTCGTGGCGGCTACCTACCAGGCGGTATCCGGCACCGGCTCGGCAGCGGTAGAGGAGCTGACCGAGCAGGCCAAGCAGGTACTGGATGGGCAGACCACCGTACCCCATGTCTATCCCCACCAGATAGCCTTTAATATACTGCCCGAGATAGATGTCTTCCTGGATAACGCCTATACCAAGGAAGAGTGGAAGATGGTGGAGGAGACAAGGAAGATAATGCATGCCCCCGATATCGCCATTTCGGCGGTCTGCGTCCGCGTGCCGGTATTTATCGGGCACAGCGAAGCCTTACATATAGAATTCTCCCAGCCAATGTCTCCCGATGAAGCCAAGCGTATTCTGGCTCAGGCGCCGGGGATAAAGATACTGGATGACCCGGCTATCAGCCTCTATCCCCAACCCTGGTCAGCGGCGGGTACCGATGAGGTCTTTGTCGGGCGCATTCACCGGGATGCCTCTCACCCCAACGGTCTGGTGATGTGGGTTGTCGCCGACAACCTGCGTAAAGGAGCGGCACTCAACGCCGTCCAGATTGCTGAGGAGATGATTAAAAGGGATTGGCTACATCCCGGGGAGGAAGGGAAATGAAGCAACTGGGAAGATTACTGACTGCCATGGTAACCCCCTTCGACGAAAAGGGGGCGGTTAA
>SOKR01000054.1 GCA_004375675.1 Dehalococcoidia bacterium | reverse complement strand
CCCCCCCCCCCCAATTTTTGCGCTACTGGCGGCACACACCCAATTAAAAACCCCCCCCTAACAGGAGTGTTCGCGCCCCCACCTTTTTTGGGGGGGGGGGGGGGGGGACATCAACACCTCCGCTAACAAGGCGGGGACGTGGGGTGTAACCCCCAAAAATAAGGAGTAAATAGAGGTCTAACCTCTATTGGGTGGGCAGGGTGGGACGAGAAACTTCCGTTTGTTAACCCCCAATTGATAGTGCTATAATGCCCCTGAATCTAGAAGGAGAGGACCTAAACATGTCATCAACCGAAGACCTGATTGAGGAATATAAGAAAAAGAGAGCCAAAATCGAAAAGATGGCCTCCCCCGAAGCCATAGAGAAGCGCCACAGTAGAGGCCAGTGGACGGCACGAGAAAGGATAGATTATCTCTTCGACCCCGGCACCTTCAACGAGATAGGCATATTCGTCAAGCACAGGACGACCAACTTCGGCATGGACAAAGCGGAAATACCCGCGGAAGGAGTGGTCACCGGCTACGGCCTGGTCAACGGCCGCCCCGCGGTCGCCTTCGCCGAGGACTTCATGGCTATGGCCGGCACCTTCGGCGAGTACCACGGTATAAAAGAAATCCGGGCTATCGATTTCGCCAAGGAGATGGGCTGGCCTCTGGTCGGCTTGAATGATTCCGGCGGCGCCCGCCTCCAGGAAGGCATGGACACGCTGGAAATGTACGGCAACCTGTTCAAAGCCCAGATACGGGCTTCGGGCATCATCCCCCAGATAGCCGTGCTGATGGGCCCCTGCCTGGGCGGGCAGGCCTACCACCCCATCATGCAGGACTTCATCATCCAGTGCCGTGAAACCGGCTTTATGGGCATCGCCGGCCCCGCCTTCGTCAAGACCCAGCTCGGTGAGGAAATCTCCTTACAAGAGCTCTCCGGCTGGAAGGCGCACGCCGTCAAGTCCGGCCAGACTCACATCGTCGCCGAAGACGATAAAGACGCGCTGGACAAGACCAAGGAACTTTTAGCCCTCTTCCCCTCGAACAACAGGGAGATGCCGCCCCGCCTCCCCCCCAGCGACGACCCCGAGCGCCTCTGTCCCGCGCTGGATAGCATCGTCCCCGCCAAACCCCCCCCGCCCTACGACATGTTTAAGGTAATCCACGCCATCGCCGACGACGGCTACTTCTGCGAGATATTTAAGGACCACGCCAAGAGCGTTATCACCGGTTTCGCCCGCTTCAACGGCCGGCCGGTGGGCATCTGGTCGAACCAGCCCATGTGGGCGGCGGGCACTATAGACTGCGACGCCGCCGACAAAGGCGCTCGTTTCGCCCGCTTCTGCGACCTCTTCAACATCCCCGTCGTCACCCTGGGCGACTGCCCCGGTTACATGATAGGCTCCGAGCAGGACTGGCAGGGCATACTGCGCCACGGCGCCAAGCTGCTCTTCGCCTGGGCCGACGCCACCGTCCCCCTGATTTCCATTATCCTGCGTAAATCATATGCGGGCGCCCACTACGGCATGCTCGATAAGGGCATCGGCGCCGACCTCGTCTTTGCCTGGCCCACCGCCCGCGTCACCATCGTCGGTGCCGAGACCGCCGCCAGCGTCATCTTCGCCAAGGAAATCAAGCAGTCGGAGAAGCCCAAAGAGACGGCGGCCAAGCGCATCGCCGAATACAGCGAGCTCTACGAAAACCCCTATAAAGGCGCCGAGCGCGGCTACATCGACGACGTCATTATGCCCAGCGACACCCGCAAGGTCATCAACCGCTCGCTGGATATACTGGAAAACAAGAATAAGGATAACAAGGCGTTCCTGTCCCGACCCTGGAGAAAGTATTCCAATATCAACCTGTAGGTGAGTTGCTACGGAAATCATCCCGGCCATAGATATCCGCGGCGGCAGGTGTGTCCGCCTCTACCAGGGCGACTATGAGCGGGAAACGGTATTCTCCGAAGACCCGGTAGAAGCCGCCCTGCAGTGGCAATCCATGGGGGCGCCCCGCCTCCATATCGTTGACCTCGACGGCGCCGCCGAGGGCAGTGTCCGCAACATTGATATCGTCATTGATATCGCCCGCGCCTTATTGATTCCCACCCAGCTCGGCGGCGGCATCCGCAACATCGAAACCATACACCAGCTACTTAAAGCCGGCGTCGAGCGCATAATATTAGGCACCGCCGCCGTCGAAGACCCCGACCTCGTCAAAGAGGCCTGTAAGCGCTACCGCGATACCATCATCGTCGGCATCGACGCCCTTGACGGCTATGTCTCCACCCACGGCTGGCGCCAGCCCACCGAGCTCAAAGCGGCAACCCTGGCGCGCTCCATGACCCCGCTGGGAGTAAAACGCTTTATCTATACCGATATCAGCCGCGACGGCACCCTCACCGAGCCCAACTTCGCCGCCACCGCCGAGCTTATCAATACCATCAGGAAGCCCATCATCGCCGCCGGCGGCATATCGTCTCTAAACCACCTCAAGATGCTCAAATCCCTCGGCGCCGAAGGCGCCATCGTCGGCACCGCCCTCTATACCGGGGACATAGACCTCAAGAAGGCGCTTGACATCATAAGTTAAAATTAAGGGGGGAATTGAGATGAAGTGGAAACAATTCCTACCTGTATGGCTGGTCGTATTCCTGCTGGCTCCCTCAATCTGGACCCACACACTATTCATGACCGGAACGCCGCCCCCCGGCTCGCCGGAAACCTCCTACCCCCTGGTCATACCCTTCGGCGGCACCTACTACACCATGGACTTCTTCCAACAACTCATCTCGGGCGACTTCGCTGACGCCATCGTCATCTTCCTGCAACTGCTCCTACCCATAATCGTCTATACATTCTTCCTCTCCTGGCTGATTTACTATGGTTTCCGCAAGATGGAGCAGCGCCAGGGGGAGAAATTCCGGCTGAACTGGAAATGCCTGCCTTTCATCTGGCTGGCCGTCTTTCTGTTAGCCCCTTCAATCTGGCCGCACACTCCCGTCCATATCGGCGGCACGCTGCCACCGCTTCAACCCTTCGGCGTGGTACATTACTCGACACATTTCTGGGAACTGGTTAATACCCCTCGTTGGGCGGCGGCTCAAATAATCGAGCACAGCGTCAAGCCGATAGCGGTAATACTGGTCTACTCGTTCGCCCTGTCGGTCATCATCCAATACGCCCTCTGGAGGCTCATACGTCGCCAGCCTCAAGATTTGCCGCCACGGAGCCGATAAAACTCTCCAAATCCACGCCGTCAAAATCCAAATCGGGGGAAATCATCGCCTCGTCGGGCAGGATGCGATTCATTGAGAATACCTCATCGTCGATAATCATGAACCTTCCCTGCGGGCCTCCCAGGACACAGTATTTGCCCGCTTCATATTCGCGAAGGAACAGCACGCATCTTTCTCCCTGTTCGAATAACGGGTCATCACTTATCTCTTGTTTACCAGCCGCCCCCGTCTGGTGCAGTAAGATTTCCTCCACCCCTTCTCCCTTTAAAACCTGTTCTATCTCGAAAGCGAAATCGGTGGTATAGAGGAGGACACCTCCCCACCTTGCCTCCGCCACTTTCTCGCCGGACTCGCTAATCACCCCGCTTATTTCACCGACGGCAATCAGGTCGGCGGCGTCGCACAGCTCGCCGATATCTACATAGTACTCGGCCCAGCTCACGTTAGTAATCATGCCTTCATTCTGGTCGATTCCATCATCGGCCGTGGTGCAGGAGACGGCACTCAGGGCCATAACGGCTATTAATAGGGCAATGGTAAGTTTCTTTTTCATCATTCACCCCCACAATTTACAACGCCTGCGACGGCAAAAGGTTAGTCCCAGACTCCCCATCACCATTATATGTCTTTCTGAAGAAACGAGATACCCCTCTGTCATTCTGAGGGGGCGTAGCGACTGAAGAATCTCTACAAAAAGGACTCTCCCCTATCGGGGGTGTTTATAAGAGGGGGCAGAGCCCCCTCTTTACCTTAAAGGGCGGCGGGCGGGAATAGATAAAATCGGGGTGGGGAGAGAAGTCTATAGAGGTGACACCTCTATAGGGTGGGTATTGGGTGGGACAAAACTACTTTCGCACAACAAGGTGGGGAGAGGTGGAAGCAAAACCCCCCGAAATGTTATATAATGAATCAATCCTTCCCCTGAAGGACTAAAAAATGAAACTGACCAAAGACCTCAAATTCAACAAAGACGGCCTCATCCCCGCCATCGCCCAGGACGCCGACAGCGGCGAGGTCCTCATGTTCGCCTACATGAACGCCGAAGCCCTGCGCCGCACCCTGACCAGCGGCGAAGCCTGGTTCTACAGCCGCAGCCGAAAAGAGCTCTGGCACAAAGGCGAAACCTCGGGCAACATCATCAAGGTGAGCGAGGTCTGGAAAGACTGCGACAGCGACACCATTCTCATCAAAGGCAAAGCCAGCGGCCCCGTCTGCCACACCGGCAACCCCACCTGCTTCTTCCAGCAG
>SOKR01000160.1 GCA_004375675.1 Dehalococcoidia bacterium | reverse complement strand
CCTGCTGGCTGCCGTCTTCAAGCTCGGTTAAGACCTCCTGGGCGCGGTGCACCACTGACCTGGGCAGTCCGGCCAGTTTTGCCACGTGGATGCCGTAGCTCTTATCAACGCCGCCGGGGACAATCTTGTATAAAAAGATAACCTCGCCTTTATCTTCGGCGACGGCGATATTGAAGTTCTTGACGCGGGGCAGGAAGTTGGCCAGTTCCACCAGCTCGTGGTAGTGGGTGGCGAAGAGCGTCTTGGCGCCCAGCTTGGGGTAGGAGTGGATGTATTCGGCGACGGCACGGGCGATGGAAAGCCCGTCGTAGGTGCTGGTGCCGCGCCCGATTTCGTCGAGGATAATCAGGGAACGGGGGGTAGCGTTATTTAAGATATTAGCCGTCTCCACCATCTCCACCATAAAGGTGGACTGGCCCGCGGGCAGGTCTTCGCGGGCGCCGATGCGGGTGAATATTCGGTCGACCAGCCCGATGGTGGCGGCGGCGGCGGGGACGAAGCCGCCGATTTGAGCCAGCAGCACAATTAAAGCGACCTGACGTAGATAGGTCGACTTGCCCGACATATTGGGGCCGGTGAGGACGATAAGCTGGGCGTCATCGTTGGAGAGCAGGCTATCGTTGGGAACAAAGCTGCCGTCGGCCAGCGTCCTTTCTACAACGGGGTGGCGGCCATCAGAGATGTCTATGGCGTTGTCGGTGGTCAGGGTGGGGCGGATATAGCTGTAGCGCACGGCGACCTCAGCCAGACCGGAAAAAGCGTCGATATCGGCCAGAGCGCCCGCCGACGCCTTGATTCGTTCGCTTTCCGCTCCCACCTGCTGGCAGACCCGGCGGAAGAGCTGCCCCTCAAGCTCGGTAGTTCTATCCTGGGCGTTCAAGATTAACGACTCGTATTCCTTAAGTTCGGGGGTGAAGAAGCGCTCGCCGCCGACCAGCGTTTGCTTGCGGATATAGTCTTCGGGGACCTGGGGCAGATTGGGCTTGGAGACCTCGATATAGTAGCCGAAGACCTTGTTGAAGCCGACTTTGAGCGACTTGATGCCCGTCTTTTCGCGCTCTTTTCGCTCCAGGTCGGCCAGATATTGCCTGGCGTTTTTAGATGATAGGCGCAGGTTATCCAGTTCTTCGGAGAAGCCCTGCTTTATTACCCCACCCTGGTCGAGGGTGCCCGGTGATTCGACTATGGCTTGAGAGATTAAATCAACCACTTCGGGGCAGGCTTTGAGCGCGTCTTTGAGCCAGCTTATGGGCGCCAGCGCCTTTTGCAGTTCGGGGACGACCTCCAGGCTGCGGCGGAGGGCAATCAGCTCGCGGGGGACGGCGATGCCGCTCTTTATGCGGTTAATCAGGCGCTCGATATCGGCGACATCGCCTAGCAAAGAGATTACCTGGTGGCGCGGCAGGGTGTTTTCGGCGAACCAGGCGATGGCGTCCTGCCTTTTACTTAACTCTTTTATGTCGAGCAGGGGCTGTCCCAGCCAGCGCCTGAGCAATCTGCCCCCCATCGCCGTCCGGGTGAGGTCGATGATGGAGAGGAGCGAGCCGCTGGCTGTTCCCGAACGGCTGCTGGAGAAAAGCTCTAAGTTTCTTTGGGTCTGGACATCTAGCGCCATAAAGGCGTCGGTGGAATAGGTGATGAGGCGGTTCAGCTGCCCCAACACCCCTTTTTGCGTTTCCTGAATGTAGTGGATGATGGCGCCGGCGGCGCTGACCGCCAGAGGCAGGTGGGAGCAGCCGTAGCCATCGAGGGTGGCCACACCGAAGTGCTCCAGGATGGTCTGGCGGGCGACCTCCGTCTCGAACCAGTAATCGTCAAGGCGGGTCAACAAAGCTTCTAAACCCAAATCGGGCAGCTCGGCGCTTTCGGCAGTAATGACCTCGGAGGGCTTGAGCCGTTCCAGCTCGGGGATAAGGCGGTGGGGGGGAAGCTGGGCGGTGGCGAACTCGCTGGTGGTGATATCGACGTAGGCGATGCCCACCCCCTCCTCGCCCCAGACCAGGCTGACCAGGTAGTTGTTGCTCTTGCTGTCGAGCAGGCTGGGCTCGACCACCGTGCCCGGGGTCACCAGACGGACGACCTCGCGCTGGACCAAGCCCTTGGTTTCACCGGGTTTGGTCACCTGCTCGCAGATGGCGACCTTGTAGCCACGGCTGATGAGCCGCGCCAGGTAGTTGTCCAGGGCGTGATAGGGGATGCCCGCCATGGGCACGCGATGGCCCTTGCCCATACCTCTGGAGGTGAGGACAATCTCCAGCTCGCGGGAAGCCAGCTTGGCGTCTTCGTCAAAGGTCTCGTAGAAATCGCCCAGACGGAAAAACACAATCGCCTGGGGATATTGTCGTTTGATTTTGAGGTACTGGCGGCGGACGGGGGTTGAACCCTCTTTCATATCAAGCCTATTCTACTAGAATTTCGGGCTAAAAAGAAGGGGGCAAGCATATTGACAGCCCCCAAACTTCAGTATATTCTTTTATCTAAGCAAACCCCAAAGGAGATAGATAAATGGCCAAGACAGCCACCGGACTGGATGAAAATGTTGCCGGGCTGCTCTGCTACGTACTGGGGTGGATAAGCGGGATAGTCTTTATAATCCTCGAGCCGAAAAACAAGTTCGTCCGCTTCCACGCCATACAGTCGATTATTGTCTTCGGCGCCATCAGCATCGCCAGCGGTATCCTCAGCTGGCTACCCTTTATCGGACTCTTCCTCGGTTGGGCCCTCGGGGTGCTGGCCATCATACTCTGGATAGTGCTCATGGTGAAAGCCTACCAGGGGAAAAAGTATAAGCTTCCCGTATCCGGAGATATGGCTCAAAAGTGGGCGGGCTAAAAAGAAGGGGTAAATAGTTCTCTATCCAAAAACCGACGGCAGCATCGACTGAACGAAGCCCAGCCAGGAACCCAGCCAGTTGATGACGCCGGAGCCGCTGACCGCACTTTGCAGCCAGTCGAAGATGGGGTAGGCGTTAAGCACTACGGCAAACACCGCTATCATGATAGCGGCGCTGAAGAAACTGAGGACGGCGCCGATGGAACGAAGGAGCAGCTCTTCCTTCCAGGACTTCGCGAAATGTCGCCTCGGCAGCCAAAGGAGGAGTTGGATAAGAACCATGATGATGCCCATGGTGAGGAAGAAGCCGACGAAGTTTTCAAAGTTCTCCCCGGGCATAAAGGAGAACAGGCTCGCCAGCCAGTGGTAGCAGAGCCCGGCCAGGGGTATGGCGGCCAGGAGTGAGATAATTGAGGCGGCCTGCTTGAGCGCGCCCTCCCTGAAGCCGTTGAACAGGCTGAGGATGAGTATTATGACGGCGATGATGCTAACAACTACCATTTTTGCCTCCTTACACTAATCCCTTTTTCCGGAAGTAGTGGATATAGCCGCTGACATTGCTCTGGAGCTCGTATTCGTCGAGGGGGGCGTCGAAATGCTCGGTGAGGTAGTCGCCGATAGCTTTAATGATTGCCTCGTCGCTTTTGCCCGCCCTTAAATCGCGCAGTATGAGTTCACCGACCAGCTTGGAGTTTTCTATAGCCGTGTCGATGAGCTTTTCGGGCTCGCCGGCGACGGTGCCGTGAGAGTAGAAGAGAAGCTTGGGCTTTAATGCCTTTAAGTTCTTCATGTCGTTGAGGTAAAGCTCCAGGTCGAAGCTGGGCGGCGCCACGGCGGGGAGGGGGGGATAGCCGGGGCTGTAGATGAGCCCGAGAGATTCGCCGCAGAAAAGCCCCCTGGTTTTGGTGTCGAAGATGGCGATGTGGTGGGCGGCGTGGCCGGGGGTATGAACAATGAGCAGCTCGCGGCCGCCCAGTTTAAGCCTATCGCCGTCCCGAACCAGCCTTAGCCGCGATTCGGGCACCGGCAGAATGGGGCCGTAGGTTGCCTCGAAGTCATCGCCGAAAGCCATGCGGGTGCTTTCGATCAGCCGCGAAGGCTCGACCATGTGCTTTGCCCCCTGGCGGTTGAGCACTATCTGCGCCCGGGAGAAAATTTCAGCCAGTTTGCCTAAGCCACCCGCGTGGTCGAGGTGGATGTGGGTGGGGATGATGTATTCGGGGCGGGAAAGCCCCAGTTGCTCGGCGGCTTTTTGGATAGCGGGGACGAGCACGGCGGGACCCGGCTCGATTATGGCGCCGCCGCCGTCCTTGATGAAGTAAACGGCGAAGACGGCGTTGATACCGGGAATTTGCCCTTCCAGGCGATAGGTATCGTCGGCGACAGGCTCAAGTCGAATGGCTATTTTCTCACCTCAAAAGAATCAGGGTTAATTTTACTAGAAATTGCGTCCGAAGGGAAATTTTTGGGTGCCTTGACAGCCAGCGAGCAGGGGTTTAGCATAGCCGTACCAGTTGAAACGGGTGGGTGGATGATGAAAAAGAAATTATTAATCGGAATAATCGTTGTATTTGGGATAGCGGCGGCGTTTTTTATGATTATGTTAACTACGGGCGCCGCAATAGCGGCCTGGATATACCTGGTATATATGGTTCGGAAAAAGAAAACTAAAATATTCCATGACCAGATGGAACCAAAGTTA
>SOKR01000018.1 GCA_004375675.1 Dehalococcoidia bacterium | reverse complement strand
TGGTGGATCTTTATCATCATAGCCGCCGTTGTTATCATAGGGGGCTTGCTGGCATTGCGCTTCCGAAAGAGGTAGCGGTTAAGTCACCCTGAAAACGGTTAGATTAGAGCCGTCTGAGGCCAAAGCCCCGGGCGGCTCTTTCATTTTCAACCCGTTCTCCGCCACTCGAGCCTTTCCCAAGTGGCAAGGCAGTGTTTGTCTGCAGACTGCGAACCATTGTCCCATTTTTGCTAGCGTCACCGACTATGAAGATATATAAGGTCACAAACGCTTGGATCGCTACCTAATCACACTTTTTAGCGGTTTGTTACTTCAACGAAAGCTTAGTTCGGGTAACGTCTATGGGGCCGACATTTTGCCGACAAACTGTTTAGCACCCAGTAGCACAGGATAGCACAGCCAGATACAATTTAGGGCTTGACGCTGGACAAAACAAGGCTGTATGCTATCTAACAGCACTAGGGATGACGACTACTCTTCATCTTCGGAACCGAGGGTCGTGGGTTCGAATCCCTCTAGGCGCGTACCCTACTAGCAACATTGACAACCGTCCGCCAAAAGTCTATATTTTAACCCACCAGCTAGAATAAGGAGAGATGGGGTAACAGGATTGAAGATAGCACTGGTATCTCCCTACGACCTCGCCTATCCCGGCGGTGTGGCTAACCACATTTTCGCGCTGGAGCGCGAGTTTATTAAAATGGGGCACGATGTCAAGCTAATCGCCCCCGCCTCCAGAGGCGCCACCTCCGACGACAGAATCATCTGCATTGGCAGAGCCTGGCCCACCCCCAGCAGCGGCTCGGTGGCCCGCATAACCCTTACTCCCTGGATATCGTCCAAGGTAAAGCCAGTGCTCGAACGCGAAAAGTTCGATGTCATCCACCTTCACGAGCCGCTGGTCCCGACGTTGTGCACCACCGTGCTGCGCCTATCACGCGCCGCCAATATAGGCACCTTCCACGCTATGGACAGCCGCGGCTACACCTTCTGGAAGCCTTATACAATGCTTTTCCTAAAGAAATGGTCCCGCAAGCTCGATGGCAGAATCGCCGTCTCCAAACCGGCCAAGGAGTTCATCGGCGGGCACTTCCCTGCCGACTATACCATTATCCCCAACGGCGTGGACCTGGAGCACTTTTCCCCCCAGGTGCCGCCCTTCGAGCAATTCCGCGACGGCAAGATAAATATATTGTTTGTCAGCCGGCTGGAGAAGCGAAAGGGAGTGAACTACCTTCTCAGCGCTTATAAAGAGGTAAGAAAAGAGATTGGTAACTGTCGGCTTATCCTGGTTGGGCCCAGCACCCGATGGAGCCGCCAGTACGAAAAGAAGATAAAACGGCAGGGCATGGAGGATATTGTTTTCGCGGGCTATGTGTCCCAGGAAGACTTACCCCGATACTACCAGACGGCAGATATTGTCTGCTCGCCGGCTACGGGCAGAGAGAGCTTTGGTCTAATCCTGCTGGAGGCAATGGCTATGGGCAAGCCAATCGTTGCCTCCAATATAGACGGCTATGCCAGCGTGGTCAGCCACGGCGTCGAAGCCCTGATGGTGCCGCCGAAAAATAAGCATATGCTGGCTCAGGCCCTGATTTCGCTGGCATCCCACGCCCAGCTGCGGCAGGAGATGGGCGCCAGAGGCAAGCTCAAGGCAGCTGACTACGGCTGGGACCGCATCGCCCAGCAGGTGATGGACTACTATAAGGCAGTCCTGGAGCAGCGCTCAGGGGCGGCAACCTGAAATTGATAAAAGATTTTTTATACGCCCTTGAATGGAGAGTAAACAGGTGTCCTACTTCATGGGGCTGGATATCGGCTCGGTTAACGTTAAGCTATGCCTGACCAGCGAGGACGGCGGAGTCGTTAAGCTCGATGCTGAGAAAATCACCGCTAATGTCAGGTCGGCCGTTAACTCGCTGATAGGCAGGCTGGGTGACCTGACTAACATTGCCGCCGCTGGCGTTTCTGGGTCAGGTAAATCCGTTATCCCCAAAGAGTTCCACTGGGGCGAGCACAGCAGTTCCCTAGCTATTGCTTCCGGTCTGCTCAGCCACCACCCCGATGCCAAGACCATTATTCAGATCGGGGGGCAAAGTTCTTTCGTTATCGGGTTTGAGGACGGCCTGAAAAAGCCCTGGAAGGTGGTCTCTAACCCGCTATGCGCCGCTGGGACCGGCAGATTTGTCGAGCAACAGGCTTATCGGCTCGGCATTAGCATGGACGACTTTGCCCGTCTGGCTCTCCAGTGCAAAGACAGCCCACCACGTATAGCCGCCAGGTGCAGTGTCTTTGCCAAAAGTGACCTCATTCATCTTCAGCAAAAGGGTGTTTCTATGTCGGCTATGCTATATGCTCTCTGCGAGAGCATCGCCCGCATGGTTGTCTCCCTGCAAAAAGGCGCCTTTGAAGAGCCGGTCTACTTCGTTGGTGGCGTTGCCGTCAACGAAGCCATTGTCAAGGCGCTCAGCGAAGTGCTCACGACCAGAGAGGGGCATCAGGTGCAAGTGAACGTTCCCGAAAATAGCTTGCATATCGAGGCACTGGGAGCAGCTCTGCTCTCAAGAGACCGACGTTCGTCGGTTTGTCTCTTACCGGAGACAGATTCCCGCCAAAGCTACTTCGAAATGCCCCAGCTGGAAGAAACCTCCGTCCCCAAAAACCCCGCCAGCCTGGTTATCAAGCAGCCGTGCTCAGGCTATCTGGGTATCGATGTCGGCTCTACCAGTACCAAGGCGGTCATTCTCGATGAGTCGGGAAGAAAGGTTATCGCCAAGAACTACCTGATGACGGCGGGCAGACCTATTGATGCCGTCAAGCAGGTATTCCAGAGCCTGCTCGGCGACGGCGCCGCCAAGGTCAACGTAGCCGGGGTGGGTGTTACCGGTTCAGGCAGATACCTGGTCGGCGGCTTCATCGGTGCCGACCTGATTAAGAACGAAATCACGGCCCAGACCAGAGCCGCCGCCGAAATAGACCCTGAGGCAGATATCATTGAGATAGGCGGGCAAGATTCCAAGCTGGTCATCAAGAGAAACGGCGTTGTGGTTGATTACCAGATGAACAAAGCCTGCGCCGCCGGCACGGGCAGCTTTATCGACGAGCTGGCCGAGATGCTGGGCGTGCGGGTAACTAACGGCGACTTCGCCCGGCTGGCCTTCACCGCGCCACATACCATAGACCTGGGCACAAGGTGCGCCGCTTTTATGGGGCAGTCGGTCGCCTCCGCCCAGCAGGAAGGCGTGCCGCTGTCGGTGATTACCGCCAGCCTGGCTCACTCCATCGCCAAAAACTATCTCTCCAAGGTATTAGGTAACAGAAAGCTCGGTAGTAAGGTTGTCCTCACCGGCGCTGTCTTTCACAACGAGGCTATTGTCGCCGCCTTCTACGAGCAGCTTGAGGACAAGACCCTGGTCGTGGCCGAGCATCGCGAAGTCAGCGGCGCTATCGGTGCCGCGCTCCTGGTAAAAGAGGCTGTGGGCAGGCAAAAGTCCAACTTCAAGGGTTTCCAAAAACTAATCGACAGTGAATGCAAAATGACTACTTTCGTTTGCAAGGGGTGCGATAACAACTGCACCATCACCCAGATGAGGCTTGCCGGCGAGAAGCCGACCTTCTACGGCAGCCGCTGCGACCGCTATGATAGCGCCCTGACCAAGGAAAAAAGGGAGACCTTCTTCGACCTGAGAGAAAAACTGCTCCTCAACGAACTTAACGAGGAGACGGGCACCGAACCAGCCGTCGGGATTCCGAGGGCACTCCTGGTATATGACTTTGCACCGCTACTTATCGGCTTTCTGAATGCACTTGACGCGCGGGTCGTCCTCTCCGGCAAGACCACCAAGGAAATCATGGAGCAGTCGGTGGAGTTGGCCTATACTGATAGCTGCTTTCCGATGAAGCTGGTACACGGGCACGTCGACGCTCTTAAAGATAAGGTTGACTATATTCTTTACCCCTGCGGTATCAGGCTGGGCTTAAAGGAAAGCGACGAGAGCCAGCAATACGCCTGCCCCCTGGTTCAGGCATCACCGTTTATCGTGCGCACGGTACTGGACATAGGTGACCGGTTCCTTTCGCCCCTGCTCGACTTTAGCCTCGGTGAAGACGAGGTAATAAAGAACCTGGCCGATGTCGCCGCCAGGATGGGATTCAGCCGCCGGAAGGGTAAGAAGGCAGCTTTGGCCGGCATCGCCGCCCAGCAGAGATTTGAAGCAAAACGCTCAGCACTCGGTGCCAAGCTGCTCCGCCAACTCCACGAAAGCGATCAGCTGGGTGTAGTCATGCTATCGCGCTCTTACATGTCTCAGGATTCCGGAGCCAATCTAGGTATTACTGAGAAGCTGGCGCAGCTCGGTGTGGTGCCGATTCCGCTGGATTTCCTCCCCTTAGATACGGTCGACCCGAAGGAATTCTCTGACCGGCCCTACTGGTCCTATGAGGGCAAGTTTATCGCCGCGGCCAAGATTATTGCTCAAGACCCCCGGCTCTACGGCCTGGCCCTGACCAACTTCGGCTGTGGTCCCAACTCTTTCATACTTAAACTTGTGGAAGATATCATGAGCGGTAAGCCAATGGGGCAGCTGGAAATAGATGAGCACGCCGCCGAGGCGGGCATCGTTACCCGCCTCGAAGCCTTTGTCGATACCATCACGAGCTATGCCCGCACCGCTAAAGCGCACGAGGTCTCCGCTGAGGAGATACGCCGTGCCGCCACGCCCATAATCAGCGACCAGAAGACCCTGGTTCTGCCTTACATGGCGCCCTTTGTCGAAGTTATCGGCACCATCATGGAAAGCTGCGGCAGCCGGATTATCGTACTGCCTGAGCCGGACGAGCGCAGCCTCTTCTACAGCAACCAGCTAACATCGGGAACAGAATGCCTACCCTATCGTGTCACCCTGGGCGACTTCCTGAAATTCTTCTACCAAAACCCCGACCGTGTAAATGATGTGGAACTGGTGATGGCAAGCTCGTACGGGCCTTGTCGCCTGGGCAAGTACGCTCTGGAACAGAGCACGGCTTTGAGGAAGGTCGGCTTTGACGTTCCCATGCTTGCCACGGTGTCGAACAACGCCTACCGCGATATGGATTTTGGCCCCGATTTCCAGCGTATTGCCATGCGAGGTATTTTTGCCGTTGACTGCCTGGACAGGCTCGTATGGCGTACCCGCCCCTACGAAAAGGAGAAGGGACTGGCCGACAGATTGTTCAGCCAGCACCTGAAAGAGATTAAGGACAGCATCCGCAGGAAAGAGGATTTCGCCGGTGTTCTGGAACGGGCAACCAGCGCCTTCAAGTCGGCGATTGACCCCAGCCTGCCCAAGAGACCGCTGGTCGGTATCAACGGCGAGATCTATCTGCGCTCCAACCGATTCAGCAACAACAATCTGGTTAAAGTCTGTGAAGCGGCCGGGCTGGAAGTCACCGTGTCTTCAACAGGCGAGTGGATAAAGTACGCTTCTTACCGGCACCTTGAAGATAGCATCAGGTTTGGAAAAGTCAAGAAAATATTGAGCAGCTATCTCAAGAATCGCTTCATAGAAAACAATGAACACCAGATGCTCAACCGTGTTAAGGCTCTGTCAGACGAGCCCGAGCCTTCAATAAAGCAGATACTATCAAAGACGGAGTCTTACCTGTCGCCGCGGTGTGGCAGCGAGGCAGTGCTCAGTATCGGCTCCGGGGTGGAGTGGATGGAGAACCCAAAGTTCGCCGGCGTCATATCGGTCATGCCTCACGGCTGTATGCCCGGAGGAATCGTAGCGGCGATGGCGGAGAAGCTCGGCCAGATTTACCACAAGCCTTGGATAAGCCTCACCTACGACGGCATCCTGGAAACCAACAACCTGACCCGAATCAACAACTTCGCCGAGGTAATCAGGTTCTGCAGCCAGTAGCCGCGAGACGTCGTTAAAGAAATCGTGACCGGCTCTAAGGAGATACAGGATGCTATTTAAAGCGCAGGTGATACTGTAAAGGCGATTGCCAGTTGTGTCAACAAGTTTAGTGAAAGGGTAAAAAGCGATGATTCGCCAGTGCCAGCCGCAGGATATCGGGCAGATATATTTCATCATAAACGAAGCCGCGCAAGCCTACGAAGGCGCTATACCCGCCGACTGTTACCCCCAACCCTATATGCCCATGAGCGAACTGGAGGAGGAGCTGAAGCGGGTGACCTTCTTCGGCTGGGAGCTAAACGGGGAACTGGTGGGGATTATGGGGCTGGAAGCGATTAAAGGCATTACCCTCATCCGCCACGCCTATGTTTTGACTAAGTGGCAGCGACAGGGGATAAGCAGCCGGCTCCTCGATTACACGAAAAAGCTGGTCACCACCCCCCGCCTCCTGGTGGGGACCTGGGCTGACGCCAGTTGGGCGATTGACTTTTATGAGAAGCACGGCTTTAAGCTACAGCCCGATAAGGACGAGCTGCTAAAGAGCTACTGGGATATTTCCCAGCGCCAGATTGATACCTCGGTGGTGCTGGGGGTGGAGGTGGACTAGACCAGCTTTACCGGCATCAGCTGGTTAGTCAAATCCCTGCCGCTTTTGGTAAATAGCCTGATATAGTTATCGGTCAGCCCCGACCAGACGCCACAGGTCTGCTTCTCCCACAACACCATCACCGTCTTGCCCATGAACTTTCGCCTGAAGTTACGGACGCTCGCCCTACCCAGAGCCAGCATCTTGCGGCTCCGCTCCCGCTTGACCTTATCTTCTACCTGGTCGGGCATAGCCGCCGCTTTTGTCTCCGGACGCGGCGAGTAAGGAAAGACATGAATGCGGGCAAACTGCATTTGTTTGGCAAAATTATAGCTCTCCTGGAACTCGGCCTCGGTTTCGCCGGGGAAGCCGACGATAACATCGGTGGTGACAGCTACTCCGGGCACAGCCTCTCTGATTAAGTCAACCGCCTGTTTGTAGTCGGCGGCGGTATAGCGCCGCCCCATCCGCTCGAGCACGGCATTGCTGCCACTCTGCAGCGAGAGGTGGAAATGGCGGCACAGCCGCTCGTCGTGCCATAATCCTACAAGCTCAGCAGAAATTTCCTGCGGCTGAAGAGAGGAGAGCCTTAATCGGGCAATCTCAGTCTCCTCCAAAATACGCTTTAGCAACCCCTCCAACCCAATGCCTTCATCGCTATAGGCACCGATTTCGGTACCGGTGAGCACCGCCTCTTTATCACCGCCGGCGACGCGTTGTTCGACCTCAGCGAGAATCCGGTCAACGGGAATGCTTCTCTCCCTACCCCTGACTAACGGCACAATGCAGTAGGCGCAGAAATTATTGCAGCCGTCCTGAACCCTGACGAAGGCGCGGGTCCTGAAATCAGCGTTAGTAGTTGAACCCGACTCAGGACGAACGAGGTGCCCCGATTCCTCAAGCAGGGACACTAAATTCATTTTCTGGCTGTTATCCAGGACCAGGTCAACGCCATTGAGTCCGGCCAAGTCCTGGCGGGCGCGCTCCACGTAACAGCCAACCGCCACCACCAGGGCATTGGGGTTGCGGCGGCGGGCTTGATTCAGCAGCCGCCGGCACTTGCCGTCGGCGACATGGGTAACCGTGCAGGTATTGAGGATGTAGACATCAGCCCCGTCATCCGCAGTTACCAACCGATAGCCTGCTTTAGCAAATTGCCGGGCGAAAAGCTGGCTCTCAGCCTGATTAAGCTTACAGCCCACCGTATCCAGGGCAATGCTGGGCACTTCCGAACTTCTAACCATTTGTATAAAAATTATATTGCGTGATTTAACGCTGGTCAAATATCTTTCCTTGCAGATAAGTCGAATTTATGGTAAAAATAACTAATCAATGGTTTCTTCCCCTTTAATGTTATGTCAACCTTAGATAGCAGAGTCGTAGTTACCGGAATGGGGATTGTCTGCCCCCTGGGGCTTAATGTCGCCGAAAGTTGGGAAGCGCTGGCCGCCGGCAGGTCCGGGGTGGACCGCATCACCCTTTTCGATACCGATGGCTTTGAGACCAAGATTGCCGCCGAAGTAAAGGGCTTCGATGCCGCCAACTACATGAACCCCAAGGAGGCCCGCCGCAACGACCGCTTCTCCCAGATGGCGGTAGCCGCCAGCCTGGAGGCAACCAAGCAGGCAGACCTAAAGATAGACGATAGCAACAAAGACGATATCGGTATCATAATCGGTAGCGGCATCGGGGGATTGACCACCCTGTTCGAACAGACCAAGGTCCTGCTGGAAAAGGGGCCCGACAGGGTCAGCCCCTTCCTAATCCCGATGATGATGCCCAACATAGCCTCAGCGCAGGCATCAATCACGCTGGGGGCCAGGGGGCCCAACCTTTGCACCACCTCGGCTTGCTCCAGCGGCTCGGATGCCGTCGGCATCGCCTACGAGACCATCAAGCGCGGCGACGCCAAAGCGATGATAAGCGGCGGCAGCGAGGCCATAATCAATCCCGTGGGCGTCAGCGCCTTCAACGCCCTGAAGGCTATTTCCACCCGAAACGACGAGCCGCAATTAGCCTCCCGCCCCTTCGACGCCGAGCGCGACGGCTTCGTCATCGGCGAGGGGGCTTGCGTCCTCATCCTGGAAAACCTCGCCTACGCTAAAAAGCGGGGGGTTGAAATACTGGCCGAGATGATGGCTTACGGAACCAGCGCCGATGCCTATCACATTACCGCCCCCCTTGAGACCGGCGAGGGCGCGGCTATGGCGGTGCAGCGGGCGCTGGATAAAGCCGGAATCAAGCCCGACGAAATCGACTACATCAACGCCCACGGCACCTCCACCATGCTCAATGACAAGATGGAGACCAAGTCAATCAAGAGCGTATTCGGCGATTATGCCTACAAGATTCCGGTAAGCTCCACCAAGTCGATGATGGGGCACCTGGTGGGCAGCGCCGGCGCCGTCGAGGCGGCGATATGTATTATGGCTATCCGGAACGGCGTCATACCGCCGACGATAAACCTCACCCATCCTGACCCCCCGTGCGACCTGGACTATGTGCCCAATACAGCCCGCCAGGCTAAGGTCGTCACCGCCCTGTCCAATTCCTTCGGCTTCGGCGGCCATAACTCAGTCCTTATCTTCCGAGAATACTCCGAGGAGTAAATTTGAATCACTACCGCTGGAACATTTTGCCTCCAGCGCCAGAAAAGCACCTGGCGGCTACCAGCGGCTTCTCCCCTTTAATCGCCCAACTGCTCTACAATCGTGGTCTTACCGAGCCTGCCCAGTTAGAGGCATTCTTAAGCGCCGACAAGCGCCTGGCTGGTGACCCCTCCCAACTCCCCGATATCGAGCCGGCGGTAGCCAGGATTTACCGGGCGCTGCTCTCTGGAGAAACCATGGCTATCTACGGCGACTTCGATGCCGACGGTATCACCGGCACCGCCATACTCGTCCAGGGACTGACGAGCCTGGGGGGTAAAGCCGTTCCCTACATACCCCACCGCCTCACCGAGGGCTACGGACTAAATATAACCGCCCTGGAGAACCTCCACCGCCAGGGCATCAGCCTGGTTGTCACCGTCGACTGCGGCATTACCGCCCTGCCCGAGGTCAAGCGGGCAAACCAGCTGGGGCTGGACATAGTCATCACCGACCACCACTCTCCCCTGCCCGAAATGCCGCCCGCCGTTGCCACTATCAACCCCAAGCGGGCTGATTCCAGCTATGCCTTTTCCGAGCTGACGGGCGCCGGGGTTGCCCTCAAGCTGCTTCAGGCTCTGTTCCAGAACCTGGGTAAAGAGGGGCAAGAGGAGGAGCTGATGGACCTGGCCGCCATAGGCACGGTAGCCGATATGGCGCCCCTGTCGGGGGAGAACCGCTACCTGGTGAAAGAGGGGCTGAAGCTGATGAACACCACCCCCCGCCTCGGGATTGGGGAGATTATATCCCAGGCAGGCTTGACGCCGGGTAACTTGAGCGCCGAGAGCATCTCCTGGACTATCGCCCCCCGCCTCAACGCGGCGGGGAGATTGGCGCACGCCATGACCAGCTATAAACTGCTGATGACGGAATCGCCCCAGGAGGCGCGCGACCTGGCTGTCTGGCTGGAGGAGAAAAACACCGAGCGCCAGAAGCTGACCGCCAAGGTCTGGGCCATAGCCAGAGAGCAAATAGTGGCTCAGGGTATTACCCCCATGCTGGTCGCCGCCGACAAGGACTATCCCCTCGGCATCGCCGGGCTGATAGCCGGCAGGCTGGCTGAGGAGTTTTACCGCCCGGCTATTGTTGTCCGCACCGGTGAGACGGTAAGCAGCGGCAGCGGCCGCAGCATCCCCGAGTTCAACATCATAAAGGCGCTGACCGAGTGCCGTGAGCTCCTTTCCCATTTTGGTGGTCATTCCCAGGCGGCCGGTTTCACCCTGCCTACAAAGAACCTGCCCCAACTCCAGGAACACCTCGCCCGGCTAGCCACAGAACAGCTTGCCGACACCGACCTTCGCCCTCAGCTGGATATCGATGCCGAGGTCGCACTGCCCGACTTGAGCGGTGACACCTTTAATACCATGCAACAGCTGGCCCCCTTCGGGCGGGGCAATCCCTCCCCCACCTTCCTCAGCCACCGCACGGAGGTAGTCGACTGCCGCACCATGGGTAACGGCGCTCAGCACCTTAGGCTGAAACTGAAACAGGGCGGCACGGTCTGGGACGGGGTGGGCTTCCGACTGGGCAGCTACCTGGCGGAGATATCCCCTCAGCTAGATATCGTCTATAACCTTGAGATAGACAGCTGGGGGGGTAAGGAGAGGCTCAGGCTCAATATGGTTGACTTTGCCCCGGCTGAATAGCCGCCAGAACACGCCCTTTTAAGGCCAAAAGCCTGCCTGCGTACTACTGGTGGTATTGACATTTGCTTTACAAATAAACTATGTGTGGTATAATACAAATAGTGGTTTAAGGTTCAGGTTATCACAAACTTAGTTAAACTAGTTTAGATTTACCCAAGTTGGATGACCGCAACTCTAGCCAACTATTACAAGAGAGGAGGTCATTCAATGAGTTTTGAGGAAAAGCAACTCCAGTGCTCCGACTGTGGAGCCGAGTTTACCTTCAGCGCCGAGGAACAAGAGTTCTTCCAATCCAAGGGCTACACCAACGAGCCCAAGCGCTGTCCCGCCTGCCGCGAAGCCAGGAAAGCACAACGCTACGGTAATGATAGCTACGGCTACAGGTCCCGGCGTCAGATGTTCCCGGCGACGTGCGCCGAGTGCGGTAAGGAAACTGAAGTACCGTTCGAGCCTCGAGAAGGCAGACCGGTATACTGTAGCGAGTGCTACAGCAAGATGAAACTAAACCGATAGATTTAGTTTGACCTAGAAAACGTACATAGGCCGGGGAATACCTGGCCTATGTATGTTGATAGAATGAGTTGATTTATTATGCCATTAAAAGTAAACAGACGTGAAGGCGAAACCGAAGACTCCCTGTTGAGGCGCTTCCAGAGGATGGTGCAAATGGACGGCGTCCTGCGGGAGGCGAAATCACGTCGTCATTTCGTATCCAAGAGAGAAGCCGCGCGCCTGAAAGCAAAAAAGAACGCCCGGCGAAGGCGAATGGGCAAGTAATACCCCCCGATTTTCCCCAATCAAACAGCCGTCCCCACCATACCTCTATTTACCTTACTTTTAGTTACCACACTTGACAGCAGAAGAGTAGACATCCCGCCCACCATTAAGCAGAGCTCGGCGTCTTCACCCAGCGCGTACGCCAGATCAGTATCGTGATAGCGATAATCAGGACGATTATGCCTATCACCTGAGCCTGATGTAAGCCGAAGAGGAAGGACGTCCCGTCCCGCAGGAAACCGACACCCACTCGCCACGCGGAATATGCGCTCAGGTAGATGAGAAACAGGGAGCCGTCGGGCTGAAACCTCTTCCTTAATGGGAACAATACGCCGAAGGCTATGAGCAGAAATGCAATCTCGTAAACCTGGGTGGGGTGAAGAGCTACCCCCAGAGGGGCATAGCTCTGCGGATGAGTATAGACCACCGACCAGGGTAGCCAGGACGACGCTTCGGCGCCATAGCAGCAGCCGTTTATGGTGCAGCCCACCCTGCCTACCGCCTGAGCCAGCAGGACGCCCGGTGCCACCAGGTCCATGACGTAACCGAAGCGGAAACGGCTGAGCTTGCTGTAAATCCAGATAGCCAGGACAGCGCCCAAAATAGCCCCATAGATAGTCAGCCCGGAAAAGCCGATTATCTGCCCCGGGTTAGCGCTGTAATAGTCCCACAGGTCAATAACGTGGAGCATTCTGGAGAAGATTATCCCCGCGGGAATGCCCACCAGGGCAGCGGTAAAGAGAGTATCGTAGGAAACCTTCGCCCCCCGCCTTATCTCCCAGAATACCCAAAGCACCACCACCAGCACCGCCAGGGCAACCATAATGCCATACCACCTGACACTAAACGATCCTATGGTAAAGGCTATCGGGCTCATAGTTATGTCAATCAATCTCTACCTCCTATGATCAGGAGCATAATACCCGAACAAAGCTCTCAGCGTCAAAAGTAGTCATATCCTCCATCTTATCGCCAATGCCGACGAACAAGATGGGTATCTTGAGCTCATCACAGATAGCCAGCACTATGCCCCCCTTAGCCGTACCATCCAGCTTAGCCAGAAAGATGCCGGTTACACCCACCGCCTCGGTAAAGTGCCTGGCCTGGGTCAAGCCGTTCTGACCAGTGGTGGCGTCCAGCACCAGGAGTACTTCGTGTGGAGCGGTGTCGTCAACCTTGGCCGCCACCCGCCTAATCTTTTTCAGCTCCTCCATCAGGTTAAACTTGGTGTGCAGCCTGCCCGCGGTGTCGATAATGACCTCGTCGGCGTTCCGGCTGCGCGCCGCCTCCAGGGCGTCGAAGACCACCGCTCCGGCATCCCCGCCCGGCTGGTGGGCCACGACATCAACGCCGATATCCCCGGCCAGCTTTTTAAGCTGGTCGATAGCCGCCACCCGGAAGGTGTCCGCCGCCACCAGTATAACCTTTCCTCCCTCTTTCTTGGCTTTATAAGCCAGCTTGGCGATAGAGGTAGTCTTGCCGCTACCGTTAACGCCCACCGCTATAACGACCTTGGGCGGTGATTGAGGAGCCGTCGGCTGAACTTCGATACTAAGTATTTTGACCATCTCCTGCTGAAGGGCGTCGCGCACCGCCGAGCCCTGGTTGAATTTCTCCTCCTTGGCTCTCTGCTGTACCCTTTCCAGCAGCTTTTCGGTGGTGCTGAAGCCGACATCGGCCGAGATAAGCAGCTCTTCCAATTCCGCCCACACCGCCTCGTCAACGGTGGAGCGGTCGAAGAGGCTCATCGCCCGCTTGAACCAGCTATCGCGGCTCGGTTTTAGAGCTTTTTCAATATCGGCCAATCTTACTCCTTCTTGGCTAGCAACCCCTCCAGTAATACCTGGGCTGCCTTCTTATCCAGGGGCTTATTATTATTGCCACACTTGGGCGACTGAACGCAACTGGGGCAGCCGTCCTCGCAGGGGCATTCCTCAATAGCCTTCAGTGTAGTTTGCCACAATTCCTCCACCAGGTCAAAGCCCTTCTCGCTGATGCCGATGCCGCCGGGATAGGCATCGTAGATAAATATCTGGGGCTTGCCCGTATCGGGGTGGAGGGGGGTAGAAACCCCGCCGATATCGTTTCGGTCGCAGAGGGCAAACATGGGCAGAATACCGATGGCGGCGTGTTCGACGGCATGCAACCCGCCAGCAAAGTCAAGCCCCACATCATCCTCATCCACCCGTTTCACCACCTCGGGCGGCAGGTCGAACCACAGGGCGATGGTGGGGAAGTGCTGGGGGGGGAGGTCGAGGGGCTCTTCCCCGATTACCTCCTCGGTGAACTGCGCCTTCTTCTTGTAACCGACCACGCGGGTGGTGACCTCGACCTCGCCCAGGTAGACCCTGGTGCCGCGACAGCTCTTGTCCTTGATTACCCGGTTAATATGAAGGTCGGTAAGCTCCTTATCCTGGGTGTAATAGTTGACCTCAACCGGCTTGGCGTAAGCAGTACGCGCCGAGAGGTCGAGCTCCTCGACCAGGTAGGACTCGCCCTGGTGCAGGTAGATGGCGCCGGGAAAGATAAAAAACAGAGCAGTGCTGGAATCGATGGTCTCCATGAGAGCGCCGCTGGATGTGTCGATAATAGCGAAGTTTTCTCCTGACGTTGAGCGGATATTTATCCCCTGGGCGGGGTAGGCGATTGACGGCGCCACATGCCACCGACCCTTAAGCTCCCGGAGCAGGCCTTGTTCCTCCAGCTCGGCTCGCTCCTGAACCAAGGCGGAGCCGAAGAACTCTTCATCCAGGCTGGTCAGGGGCAACTCCCAGGCGGCACAGAGGAGATGAGCGCGCAGGATATAGGGATTATCGGGGTTGATCAGAGCGTTTTCAAAGCTCTTGCCGAAAAATGAATCGGGGTGGCGCATAAAATACTGGTCGAGGGGATTATCCAGCCCGATGAGAAAACTCAAAGATTTTTCCCGGCTCCGCCCGCTTCGGCCCGCCTGCTGCCAGGTGCTGGCAATACTACCCGGATAGCCGGTGAGCACGGTTGCCTCCAGGTCGCCGATGTCTATGCCCAACTCCAGTGCCGTGGTCGCCACCACGCCGGTAAGCTGGCCGCTGAAAAGCTCACGCTCTATCTTACGCCTATCCTCGGGGAGATAGCCCGCCCGATAGGGCTTAATCTTCTTGGGCAGCTCGGAGTCGATTTCCGCCAGCTTGCGCCGCGTATAGTTATAGATAACCTCGGTCAGCTGGCGGGTGCGGACAAAGGTCAGGGTACGGATACTCTGGCTTATCAGCTCGGCGAACAGGTTGGACGCCTCGCCGTTAGCGCTGCGGCGCACGCTCCTCGCCTTGTCTATGACCGGCGGATTCCAGAAGACGAATTCCTTGCCGCCGTGGGGAGAGCCGTCGTTATCGACCACGCTGAAGGGCAAGCCCGCCAGCTTTTCGGCGTGCTCGCCGGGGTTGGCGATAGTCGCCGAGCAGCAGATAAACCGGGGGTTGGAGCCGTAGAACCGGCATAAGCGCCGCAGGCGGCGCAGCACGTCAGCCACGTGGGAGCCGAAGACGCCGCGATAGCTATGGGCTTCGTCCACCACCACATACTTCAGGCGGCGCAACAGCCTCGACCACTGTTGGTGGTTAGGCAGTATGCCCACATGGAGCATATCGGGGTTGGTGAGTATCAGCCGGGCTCGCCTTCTTATGTCACCCCGCTCCTCCCTGGGGGTATCCCCGTCAAAGGTGGCAAAATCCCCTGTAGATAAAAGCTTGGGGTGGAATAGCTCCCATAAGGTGCGCAGCTGGTCCTGAGCCAGAGCTTTGGTGGGGAAGAGGTAGAGAGCACAGCTGCCCCGCTCGGTCAAGATTGCCTCCACAACCGGAGCGTTATAGCACAGGGTCTTGCCGCTGGCTGAGGAAGTAGCCACCATCACGTTTTTGCCCTGGCGGGCATGGTTGATAGCTTGGGCCTGATGAGTATAAAAAGGCAACAATCCGTGCTTGCCCAAGCAATCCTCAAGGGCGGCTTCGAGGGGACTATCTAACTCGGCGCACTTTGCTGCACGGCGGGGGATGTGCTCCCGGTGAGCGATCTGCCCGCTATAAGCGGGTTGAGCAGTAAGATAATGAAGAAAGGCAGAGGTATCCATTAAAACCCCAGTCAGAAAACGGGTATGATCTCAATCTCATAGTCCAGCATCTCTACATCGAAGCGACCGTTAACAATAAAGTCCGCCGCTTTAGACAGGACTTCATTGGTATATCGCTTATTATTGCTAACGCAGGAAATGCCCAGGGTCGCTACCTGCCAAAGCTCATTGTCATCCACTTCAGCCACGGAGATATTAAACTTGCTTCTAAGGCGAGTGGTAATAGACTTCAGTATCTGCCGCTTACCCTTAAGCGATAGATTCTCCGGGAAACGGAGCCTAACCCGACAGGTACCGACATTCATGGTATATATGGTTGGTAGCTATATGAAGCGAAGGCTTAACTACCTTCTTTTTGCTTAACGTAGCAATCTTTGCAATAGACCGGGCGTCCTTCTCTGGGCTCAAAAGGCACTGTGGTTTCGGCGCCGCACTCGGCACAGACTACAGTAAACGTCTGCCGTGATTGCTTGTAGTCACCAAAGCGCTCTTTTCGCTTTGTCGCCCGGCACTCCGGACAACGAGAGGGCTCGTTTTGTAAACCGTGAGACTGGTAAAACTCCTGCTCACCGGTGCTGAAAACGAATTCCTGCCCGCAGTCACGGCATACGAGGGTTTTGTCTTCTAGAGCCATTTACTGCTCCTCCTCATATTTTGTTAGTCCCTTGTCGTGGTTGCAGTCTCCTGGCTCTAAAAACCCTTTGTCGGACCTATAGCTTGTAATACTATTTACCCTGAGGGCTCTCTGCTACGCAGAGGTCAAGCTGGGAAGCAACACTAACCAAGGTTTCGACTACAGCCATAACTATAAACACTATTTTTGGCAAAGTCAAGCAGGC
>SOKR01000020.1 GCA_004375675.1 Dehalococcoidia bacterium | reverse complement strand
ATCCGGAGACGCTTAAATCGACCACGGGCTTGATGACATAAAAGGTGGGGAAGATGTAGCCGACCCAGGAAGGTATCTGGGGGAACATGAAGACGATGGCGGGGCCGAAGAGCAATAGCCCGCCGAATTTCCAGATGGCGAAAAGGGTGTTCATGTCCTTGATGAAGGCGCCGGCGATGAGCCCGATTTCAGCCGCCATTATGGCGCCGAGCGCCAGCACCAGAATAAGCGCCAGGGGCGAGCCGCCGAAGCTGGTGCTGATAGCCAGGGTGAGCACACCCATAAATGTGGCCAGGACGGCGCCGATGATGCCCTTGGCGATGAAGATATCGCCGACGGTGGCCGGGGTAATATGAAGCGCTTCCAGTGTGCGGCGCTGTTTCTCATTAATGATTGACGAGGCGGGCAGCATCATGCCGCCGAAGAAGACGGCCATGAGCACGGTCAGGGGTAGCAGGCGGTCGCTCCAAGGCAGGCCGGACTCGTCGCCGAGGGCGATGGTTTCGATGTCCACCGGTAGCTCGGCGCCCGTTATCTCCCGCACCGCGTCAGTCAGCACCACGGGGATGACCGCCCGATTCTTGGCCAGGCTTTCTCCCCAGACATAGGCCTTGAGCCGGATGGTGCCCGTTTCCAGGGTGGCGTCAAAATCATCTGGCAGGACGATGCCCATATCCACGGAGCCGTTGGCCGTGGCGGCTCTTAAGTCGGCTTCGCTTTCATAAGTCTTTAATGTAACGCTCTCCGCCGACTCTAATACTCCCACCAGTTGGGACTGCCCCTCGTCAAAGACACCCAGCTTGGCGCGGTCGGTGAAGATGTCGCCGAAGGCGAGGTTAACGAAGAGCGCCAGCAGTATGGGCATGACCACCGCCATGACCAGGACAACGTCCTTGGGGCCGTGAAGGATTTCGTTTTTAATTAATGTCCCGACGCGCTTCAGGTTCATTGGTAGCGCCTCCTCAAGACCATAATGCCGGCCCAGAAGACAAGGGCGGTGAAGCCGGCCAGTATTGCCAGGTTGGTGCCGATATCGCCCCAGCCCGCGCCGTAGTTAGCCACGCGGCTCACCGTATCAGTCAGATAATAGGAGGGAATCACCTTCGTCCAATCCGACAAAAGCCCGGGGATGGCCGTGCCGAAACCGGGGATGGCGAGAATAATGAGGATGAGCATGCCCCAGCCGGTAACCGACATGACGTCGCGGGAGAAAGACGCCACCAGGAAGCCGATGCCGACCACCATGAGGCTGCCGATGATAAGCGTGGTCAATATAATTAAGGGTTGGTGGCTGAAGCCGCCGACCAGCGCCATAAAGAACGCCGCCTGCCCCAGCGCCAGTCCCACCCCCAGAATGCCCTTGGCGATAAAGAGGTCGGAGACGCGCATCGACGTCACCAGCAGCGCGCGGGCGGTGCCCTGTTCGATTTCCACCATAATCAGGCTGGCCAGGGTGAGGATTTCGATGAGCAGGATGAATATAGCCAGCAGGGGACGCATCCGGTCCCTGAGGGCAATCTGGTCGCCGAGCATATCGGGGCCGAGCACTTCCTCGGTGGTGTCGAAGTTGAGGGCCTGGCCCGTCTCTATGTAAGCCAGCTCCTTGACCAGCGCCACGATGGCGGCGCTTATCTCAGGGGGAGCCATGGCGGAGTAATAGACGGTTATCTGGGGCTTGCCCCCCGCCAGCCAGACCTCCATGATGTCGGCGGGCAGGGCGATGGCTGCTTGGTAGTCGCCGTCGAGGACGGCTTCTTTGAGTGCTTCTTCGCTCTCGAAAAGCTCGATTTCGGCGGCGTCCTGCGTGGTGAGTTGGGAGAAGGCGGGGGGGAGGACGGGGGCGTACATCGCCAGGCTCAGCCTTTCGTCGACATCTGAGGGCAGTATGAAATAAATGCCGACATAGAAGACCACGGCGACGATGGTAATGAGCAGGTAGAAGCGGTTGCTCATAAAGAGCGCAAAGTCTTTTTTGAGCAGCGCCCTGACGATGCGGCCGTTCATTCGGTAAGCCTCCGCCCGGTGACCTTGATAAAGATGTCTTCCAGGGTGGCTTCCTCGCTGTGGAGGGTGACCACCTTTTCCTTTTCGAATAGCTTTTCCACCTCAAGTGCGGTGCTATCAACGTCCATATCAATCTCGCGCTTTTCCAGTTTGTCGCCCGCCGCCACCTCGGCGATAAGCGAACGCTTGCCGTACTGCTGCTTGAGGTTGCGCGGCGTATCCAGCGCCGCCAGCTTGCCCTGGTCCATGAAGGCGACGCGGTCGCAGAGCTTGTCCGCCTCCCACATATCGTGGGTGGTCAGGAAAATGGTGGCGCCGCGGTCGCGCTCTTCCAGGATAATATTGCCGATAGCCTCGGAAGAGACAGGGTCGAGCCCCGCCGTCGGCTCGTCCAGAAAGATAATCTGGGGGAGGTTGACCAGCGAGCGCGCCACCATGAGGCGCTGTTTCATGCCCTTAGAGTAGTTAGCCACCTTGTCCCTTTCCCTGCCCTCCAGGCCGACGCGCTTGAGCAGGGCGTAGCCGTCGAAGTCTTTCATGCCGAAGAGCTCGGCGAAGAGCTTGAGGTTATCCAGGGCGCTCATCTGTTCGTATAAATTAGTCTGCTCGAAGCAGACGCCTATCTGAGATTGGACTTTCTCGGTCTCCTTGACCACGTCGTGGCCGAGCAGGATAGCCTTGCCTTCCTGGGGCCTTATCTGGCCGGTGAGCATCTTGACCGCCGTCGTCTTGCCGGCGCCGTTGGGGCCGAGAAGGCCCAGGATTTCGCCGACATCGACATCAAAATCGATATGGTCTACCGCCAGCAGCTTTCCGTAGCGGTAGGTAAGGTCTTTGACGATGATGGATTTATCAGCCACGACTATGCCTCCTTGTTAAAAAGGTCGATTTCTTTTTTGAGGAATCCGTAGCACATGATGCGGGTCAGCTGCTCGAGGAGCCCCATGTTCTGGCTAAGGTTCTCCAGGAGCTCGGACCGGGCGCTGTAACCGGTCCTGATGATATCGAAATAGGCGATGAGTGCCTCGTCGTCGAGGGTGGGGTCGATATAGCCCTGCCGCTTGCCGTCGGCCAGCATTTCCCGCCAGAGGGGCTTGATTTCCGTCCGGTAGGCTTCTGCGACGAAAGCGGTCATGGTCTTATCCTGGCTTACCATCTTGGTCAGAATCTCGCCGTGTACCTGCGAGGTAATATCGAGCTTGCCGGCGATGATTTCGGTGAGCTTTCGGGGAAAGGGCAGGTCGGATTTGATGAAGGAGCGGCCCATTTTCAGGATTTCGCCTAACAGCGCCTTGGCTACCTCGGCCACCAGCGCTTCGCGGGTGCCGAACTGGTTGTAGATGGTGGTGGGGGAGACGCCCGCCTCCCGGGCGATGGCCTCCAGGCTCACACTTTTAACATCGTGCGTCCTCTGAAATAGGGAGAGGGCGGCGGCCAGTATTTTCTCATGCTTGTCGGTTTTCATTGTAGTATTAAAGCATTTTACTACAATGCTACAATGTTGTCAAAGGGGGTTGTGGGGTGGGGTGCCAATAGAAATCCGGATTGTTGCCAAGCCGAGGCCTTTATAGTAACATCACGGCTAGCCGGACAAAAGCGGCGAACTAAAATTTTATGAAGGAGGCGACCAGTGTTAGACCAGAGCAGTCAGTGGTACAAGCTACAGTACCCGGAGTGTTTCGTTAACGAAGAGCAGAGAATGCTGCAGAAGGTTTTTGCCGATTTCGCCGACAGGGAGATTATGCCCGTCCGGGACAAGATTGACGATGATGTGACCCATGAAAAAATAATTCATCCCATCCTGAAGAAATTGCAGGTAGAGCTGGGCTGTCAGAAAAACACCATCCCCAAGGAGTACGGGGGCAACGAGCTGGTTTCCATGGTGGCCAATTCCCTGAAGCAGGAGCAGCTGGCGCGCGCCGACTACGGCATCAGCATGCACAGCGCCGTCACCGACTGGGGGTGGGCACCCGCCGTCTCGGCCTATTTTTCACCCTCTCCGGCGATGAAGGCCTGGGGCAAGACCATTCTCGATGAGTTTGCCTCCCAGTTTACCGGCAACGAGCTGCGTGCCGCCTGCTTCAATATGAGTGAAGCCGAGTCCGCCTGCGACATCGAGAATCTGCAGAACGAGGGGCGGACGATAAGAGTGACGGCCAAGCTGGAGGGTAACGAGTGGGTAATCAACGGCAATAAGCTATGGGCGTCCAATGCCAGCATCGCCGACCTCAACTGCGTGGTCTGCAACATGGACCCCAAGATGGGGATTGACGCTTTTACCCTGGTCTACGTTCCCGAGCCCTGGGACGGTGTCTCTCACGGCAAACCCGAGGTCAAGTGCGGCATGCAGGCCGACATAAATAACGCCACCTATTTCGACAATGTCCGGGTGCCTAAAGCGTGGGGGCTGCGGGGGCCGGAAGCCTGGGCTATCTTCAAGAGTATGCTCTGTTCGCCCATGCCTTCGAACTCGGCGCATGCCGTAGGCATTCTGCAGGGGGCTTTCGACGTCCTGCTCGACTACACGGGGCAGAGGGTGGTGGGGGGTAAGCCCATCAACCAGCACCTCCACGCGGCCATGATACT
>SOKR01000052.1 GCA_004375675.1 Dehalococcoidia bacterium | reverse complement strand
AAAGGGGTGTAACCCCTTTAAACCTCTCTCTCTTGCCCCACCCCGCAATGTTATGCGGAGGTATTGTTGTCCCAACCCAGCCCGCCCTAATGAGTTAAACTCCTTAACCTGAGGGGCGTGTTATTCCCCACCCCTCCCTATGGTGGGGGTGGAGGCATTTTAACTCTTGGTCTTCTTCTTTGCCTTTGCTTTGGTTGGGCGTTTCTTCTTAGCAGTCTTCTTGGTCGTTTTCCTGGCTTTTGTCTTCACCGGCGCGGCGGTAGCCTCAACTGTTTGGGCTTCTCCTTCTACTGCCTCGGCTACCTTTCCCCTGAACGCGCACTTGATGCACTTGGCCAGGTTTCCCCTATAGACGGTGAGCAGCCCGCCGCACTGGGGGCAGGGCTGGGGCAAAGGCTTGAGGTTGGTGGCGAAGGTGCAGTCGGGGTAGTTGCTGCAGCCGTAAAAGGTGCGTTTCTTCCGGCTTTTCTTCTCCACTATGTCGCCGCCGCACTGCGGGCACTTGACGCCGACCTTTATCTGGAAGGACTTGGTGAATTTGCAGTCGGGGTAGCCGCTGCAGGCTATGAATTTGCCGAAGCGCCCGAACTTGACCACCATAGGCTGGCCGCACTTGGGGCAGACCTCGTCGGTGGCTTCCTCCACCGTTACCTTTTCCATTTTCTCGGCGGCGCTCTCCAGGCTCTTCTCGAAGGGGGTGTAGAACTCCTCGATGACCGCCACCCAGTTCTTGTCCTCGTTGGCGACCTTGTCTAATTCGTCCTCCATATAGGCGGTGAAGTTTATATCAACGATGCCGGGGAAGTGTTTAGCCAGCAGGTCGTTGACGACAAAACCAAGCTTGGTGGGCTGAAAACGCCCTTCGGTCTTGTCCACATACTCTCTATCCTGGATGGTGGAAAGGGTGGGGGCGTAGGTGCTGGGCCGGCCGATGCCCCATTGCTCCAGCATCTTAATTAAAGTAGCCTCGGTAAAGCGGGGCGGTGGCTTGGTGAAGTGCTGCTCGGAGAAGAGGTCTATTAGCTTTAGCCTGTCGCCCTTCTCCAGCTGGGGCAGGGTGGGGCCGGGCTTTTCCTCGGCTTCGTCTTTGCTCTCGGTATATAAAACCATAAAGCCGGGGAAGGTGTTGACCGAGCTGGTAGCCCGCAAGAGATAGCTGGTGTTGGAGAGGGTGTGGCGGGCTTGAATATCAACGGTGGTGTTATCAAAGGTAGCCGCCGCCATCTGGCTGGCGACCATTCGCTTCCAGATGAGCTGGTAGAGCTTGAACTGGGCGTTGCTCAGATATGCTTTGAGAAACTCAGGCTCACGCTTGATTTTGGTGGGGCGGATGGCTTCGTGCGCCTCCTGCGCCCCCTTGACCGCCCTGGTGAAGGCGCGGGCGTGGGCGGGGAGGTATTCGGCGCCGTACTTCCGGGTGATGAACTCCCTGGTCTCGGTAATAGCCGAGCGGGCGACCCGCGTGGAGTCGGTGCGCATGTAGGTGATGAGGCCCACTATGCCTTCTTTGCCGATGGGCAAGCCTTCGTAAAGCTCCTGGGCGACGCTCATCGTCAGCTTGGCGGAGAAACGGAGCTTGCGCCAGGCTTCCTGCTGCAGGGTGCTGGTGATGAAGGGTGGGGCGGGCTGGCGGGCGGCTTTCTTGGTGGCTACCCTGGCTACCTTGTAGCCGGCTTTTTCCAGCTTCTCGTCGAGTTTGGTGGCTTCCTCTTCGCTTTTAATCTCCAGCTTGGTGCCGTCGGCCAGGCCAATCAATAGCGCCCGGAAGGTGGCTTTGCCCGCCGCCTTGGCCAGCTCGGCTTCAATCGTCCAGTACTCCACGGGGACGAACTTTTCGATTTCGCGCTCGCGGTCGACAACAATCTTCACCGCTACCGACTGGACTCTGCCCGCCGATAAGCCCCTTCTGACCTTCTGCCAGAGCAGGGGGCTGATTTTATAGCCGACCAGCCGGTCCAGTATGCGCCGCGCCTGCTGGGCGTTGACCAGCTGCATGTTGATATCATGAGGATGCTCGAAGGCGCGCTCGATGGCTTCCTTGGTGATTTCGTGGAAGACGACGCGGTAGTAGGGCTTGCGGTTGGTCCTGGTTACCTCCTGCAGGTGCCAGGAGATAGCCTCCCCCTCGCGGTCGGGGTCGGTGGCCAGATAGACGGCGGAGGCAGCCTTAGCCGCCTTTTTAAGCTCGTTGACAATCTTGGTTTTGGCTCTGGGCACCACGTACTCAGGGGTAAAACCCTCCTCCAGGTTTACGCCGAGCTGGCTCCGGGGCAGGTCTCGCACGTGCCCCATAGAAGCCTTGAGGCTGTAGCTGCTGCCCAGAAGCTTGCTCAGCGTCCTCGCCTTGGCCGGCGACTCGACTATGACCAGTTTTTTGCTTGACATAACTCAATCTACCTTTACTTTATACACCTCGCGGACTTCGCGGGAGAGAATATAGTTCATCGTGCCTACCTGCCTCACCATACCTTTTAACTCCATCATCGCCAGCGTGCTGCTCACCGTGGCTATAGGCAAGCCGCTGCTGCGGCAGACCTCGTCGATATGGGTGGGCTCGGCGCTTAACTGCTTGAGCAGGAGCGATTCGGTGTCGGAGGCGGGAATAACCTCTTTAACCTCTATCTGGTGGGCCACCGCCCTCAGATTGAGCTCCTCCAAAATATCGGTATAGTCGCGGATTAGCTTGGCGCCTTCCTGGATAAGGTTGTTGGTGCCGCGGCTGGTCGGGGAGAGAATGCTGCCCGGCACGGCGAAGACCTCCCTGTTTTGTTCCAGCGCCAGGCGGGCGGTAATCATGGCGCCGCTGGTATCACCGGCCTCGACCACCAGCACCCCCAGGCTCAGCCCGCTCATAATACGGTTGCGCAGGGGGAAGTTTTCTCTCCTGGGCTCAGCGCCCAGCGGGAACTCGCTTATCAGTGCGCCGTTGTCGGCAATA
Organism: Dehalococcoidia bacterium; assembly: GCA_004375675.1. Classification (GTDB taxonomy): domain Bacteria; phylum Chloroflexota; class Dehalococcoidia; order Dehalococcoidales; family BS750m-G39; genus E44-bin88. The sequence goes on along the minus strand of SOKR01000052.1, from coordinate 1,660 downwards.
GTCTGCGCCAGCGAGGCGTTCTCGCTGGGGTAAACGATATCCAGCCCGCAGCCGAAGACGGCAATCGTCCTGCCGCCCGCTTCCAACGCGCCGCGGTGGGCTATGGAATCGATGCCCCTGGCTAAGCCGCTGACGATGGTGATTTTATTGCGCGCTAGGTCGGCGGCTATCTCTTCGGCGGCCTGCCGTCCGTAAACGGTGGCTTTGCGGGTGCCCACCACCGCCAGGCACCACTCGTCCTGGGGCAGGATAGTTCCCTTAACATAAAGTATGGGGGGATAATCATAAATCTGCTTGAGACGGGCGGGATAGCCCTCATCGCGGCAGGTAAAGGCTTTTATGCCGTGGCGTTCCAGCTTTTCCATCTCCTCCTCTAATGAAATCTTGGGTCGCCCGTTGACGATGGCGTTTACCGAACCCTTGTCCAGCCCGGCATGGCTTAGCTCGCCGGGGTTGGCCTGCCAGGCTGCTTCCATGTTTCCGAAGTGGCTTTCCAGCCGGGATAGCTTGACCCGCCCGATGCGGGGTATCAGGCTGAAACCGACCCAGTATTTGAGGTCTTGATTTGTCATTTTCAAGGCAATTCTAGCATAGAGGTAGGCCAGTGGCAATCGGGTTTGGACGGATTGATTGCGAAAAGTACGCTGGAGGTGCAAAAACCTTAGCCACGGTTTCTAAAAATCAATAGCGAGCAGATGATAGCCACCCCCAGCAATATTCCGCCGGTGACGGTGAAGATGGTCTCGAAGCCGTAGTGGTCGGCGAGGATGCCCATTACCAGTGTGCTTAAGCCGATGCCGCCCCGGCTGGCGAAGTAGTAGACGCCGAGCACGGTGGAGCGGCGGTGGGGTGGGGAGTGGGTAATGATATGAGACTCGGTGACGGGCATTGAGATATACATACAGATGCCGAGGACGAGCAATACCAGCCAGATGCTCCAGCCCAGAGAGGTCATGCCGAGCAAATACAGGGCGGGGCCGGCGACAAGGCTCACCGTCAGCATCACCGGTATCGTGCCTATGCGGTCGGAAAGATAACCGCCGGCGGGGCCCGCCCAGAGCCCGGCAAAGTGGAAGAGGGCGAAGAGAAAAGCACCGGTTTCTGCGGTGGCGTGCAGGTCATCCACGGCGAAGAGGGCGATATAGGACACCGCCCCGAATATCAGCACCTGAAGAATCATGCCCAGCGTGATGAAGGGGATGAGCCGCCGCACGCTGCCGGAGGCTTCGGCGGCTTCGGGCTGGATGTCGGCGGTCATGGGGGCGGCTTTCTTGGCGTAGCCGCGCTTGCCTAAAAGCACGAACAATACGATGCCGATGATAAAAGCGGGGATGGCCATGGTGATTATAGTGCCCCGCCAGCTGAGGGTCTGGAAAATAGCAGCGGCAATCAGTGGAGCCAAAAAGAAGCTGGCCGTGCCGCCTATCTGATGCAGCCCCAGCGCGCTGCCCCGATATTTTTTATCCACCGATGCCGAGACGAGGGGGGAGGCGGCGGGGTGATAGCCCCCGCCCATCACCCCGAGCAGTATCATGAAAACAAACAGTAGCATATAGCTGGGGGCAAGACCGGCGAGTATGGCGAAGAGGGCAACCCCGGAGATGCCCAGCATAATCATTATGCGGGGGCCGAGGCGGTCGGTGAGCCAGCCCGCGGGCAG
>SOKR01000093.1 GCA_004375675.1 Dehalococcoidia bacterium | reverse complement strand
CGTCTCCCGCTCCACGGGCACTTCCTGGTGAAAGCGCCGGTAGCTGCGGTTTTTAACTATAAGTTCTCTTATCATTTATACCTCTTCACCTCTAACGGGAAATTCTAAATCCTAATATCTAAACTCTAAACAAGCATAAATTACGTCATTTAGTATTTCGGATTTCGTGCTTAGTGCTTTCTACTTGTACCTCTTCACCTCGAATCTATAGAGCGTTACATCTTCGTCGGGGTCTATACCCGCCTTTAAGCGGCAGATGCCGACCTGCTCCTTGGCCGTATTCACCCCTTCCAGGTCGGGTAGGAGCAGCCCCTTGCGCCACCCCGCCTCCACGATGACCCCGTACCTCTTGGGGTCAAGCTGGTCCTGGCTCTCCACCAGCTCAGGCCTGGTCAGCACGTCTATGCTGTAGTCAAGGTTCTTTAGCTCTCCTTTAGTCACCGGCAGGAAGCGCGGGTCGCGGCTGGCGGAGCTGATAGCATTGGCCACAATCTCCTCGGCCACGTTATCGTGCTGGGGCTCGAAGGTGCCGATGCAGCCCCTCAGCTCGTCGAGCTTATGGATGGAAACAAAAACGCCGGCTTGCTCCTTCATCTCGGCGGTAAGCCTCTTGGGCTGAAAGACTTCGCCCTTTCTAACGTAGGCCTCCACCGTCTTCTTGACCAGTCTCACCAGGGAGTGCATCTCATTCCCCTCCGCCCTTGATAATGATTCCCGCATAGCCGACCACGCTGGAGAAGTCGCCGGTGACTTCGCCGCTGGTCTGGTATTTGACCAGTTCCGCCCCGCTGGCGCCCAGCTCTTTGGCGGCAACGATAAGGCTGACCGCGGGCGCGTAGCCGCACATGGTGATGTTGAACTCGGCAACCCTTTTTAACAGCTCGTCCTCATCCAGATTCAGGATAGCGCCTATAGCCTGGGTGTCCTTCTTCTGCGCCGACGCCTGCGGTTCATAGTGGCTCATATCGCTTGAGGCTATAATTACCACCTCCCTGCCCAGTTCCTTGACCGCCCCGGCTATCTCGCGGCCGACCTCCTTGTAGGTGGCGCCGCTGGGATGGCCGAAGATGATGGGGACCAGCTTGAAATCGGGCTTGAAGTACTGCAAAAAGGGGAGTTGGACCTCGATAGAGTGCTCGTAGATGTGGGCTTTATCGTCCTCCTCCAGGTGTTTAGAATTGGCTAGAATCTTTTTGCCCAGCTCCGCATCAATCTCCACCTCCCCCAGTGGCGTTTCCCACTTGCCTTCGGTCATGATGCTCAAGGGCTTGCCGGCTCCGGTGTGGTTGGGTCCCATGATGATAAGGGTGTCCTTAAGCTTGACCCTGGAGATGGTGGCACCCGCCACCGACCCGGAGTAGATATAGCCGGCGTGGGGCGAAACCAGGCCGATTACCTCTTCTTTGCCCACATCCTCTTTAACCATCACCTCGACCATCGCCTTAAGCTCCGAGGCTGATGCCGGATAGAATTGCCCGGCCACAACCGGTCTTCTAATCATCTTGACCTCCTCCCCGGGCCGAAGTTATGAAGTTAAGCTCCGCCCCGCAGAACTGGCACTTTGAACCATCCAGCCCGACTAGTTCAGTCTGGTAGCCGAACCTGTTGACGATAGTTTTGCCGCAGGAGTAGCAGACGGTATTTTCCCGGCTGTGTCCGGGGACGTTGCCGGTGTAGACGAATTTAAGTCCGGCCTTTTCCCCGATTTTGGCGGCGTGCTCCAGGGTGGCTACCGGGGTGGGGGGTAGGCCTTGCATGTCGTGGTGGGGATAGAAACGGGTCACGTGCCAGGGCGTCAGCTCACCCAGTTTTTCCCTTATCCATTTGGCGATGCCCTCGAGCTGCTCGTCATCGTCGTTCATGGTGGGTATGATGTTGGTCACCACCTCGACATGCATATTCCACTTCTCTTTAGCCCGCTGGGCGACCTCTAGTATTCCCCGCCAACGGTTTATCCTGGCCAGCTTTTGGTAGAGGGAGTCGGTGAAGCCCTTGATATCAACCCGCCAGGCATCAAGGTAGGGCCCGATAACATCCAGCGCCTCAGGGGTGAGGAAGCCGTTGGTCACATAGGCGGTATAGAGGCTGTTCTCCTTAGCCAGCTTGGCAGAGTCGAGGGTATATTCAAACCAGATGCTGGGCTCATTATATGTCCAGGCGATACCCTGGCAGCGGTAGCGTATGGCCAGTTCCACAGCTGCCTGGGGCGGGACTTCGTTGCAACCGAGCCAGGGCTCGTTATCGGTGGGGCAGGAAATCTCCCAGTTCTGGCAGTCCTGGCAGTGGAAGTTGCAGCCCCACCCCCCTATGGAGAAAGCCAGCGTGCCGGGGAAGAAGTGAAAGAGGGGCTTCTTTTCGATGGGGTCGGCGGCTACCGATGACGCCTTGGCGTAGTTCAGGTTATACAATACGCCGTCACGGTTCTGATAGACCCGACAGACGCCGAACTTGCCCGGAGCTATATTGCAGCGCCACAAGCAAGTGCCGCATCTCACCCGCGAGTGGGACAGCTTTTCGTAGAGCATTGCTTCATGCATGATGCTCCTTTTCATAATTATAGCACTTGGCTTGGGTCAAATATAACCCCTTGCTTATTTTTAAGTCATTGCGAGGAGTCCTTTTCAAGAAGGACGACGAAGCAACCTCAAAGAGAGATTGCTTCGCCTTCGGCTCGCAAAGACATATGAGATAAGGAGGATAAAACCAAAAGGATGGGGAAATAATACCTTGACTACCTAGCTATCACCAGCTAGACTTGGTGGGATGAAGATCATTGGTCTAACCGGCGGTATAGCCAGCGGCAAGAGCACTGTCTCTCAGTTTCTCAAAGAGCTGGGGGCGGTAACTATTGACGCCGATAAGGTGGGGCATGAGGCTTTTAAGCCCAATACCGAGACCTGGCGGGAGGTGGTGGCTGCCTTCGGCAAGGAGATTCTTGCCCCCGACGGCGAGATTGACCGCCAGAAGCTGGGCAGGATAGTCTTTAGCGACTCCCAGGCTCTGGCCCGCCTCAACCAGATAGTGCACCCCCGCATATATGCCCTGGCAAAAGCCCGCATTGAGGACTATCGGCGGCAGGGGGTGAAGGTGGTGGTGCTGGAAGCCCCTCTACTGCTGGAGGTGGACCCGCCTTCGCTGGCCGACGAGGTGGACGAGGTCTGGGTCACAGTTGCCCCGGAGGCTGTGGTGCTCAAGCGACTTAAAGATAAGACAGAGCTTTCCGAGGCGCAGTCAAAGGCTCGCATCCGCTCCCAGCTGCCTTCAGAGGAAAGGGCAAAACATGCCGACGTGGTTATTGATACCGATTGCGGCCTTGACGAAATGAAGGCGAGGGTGGAGAAGTTGTGGCGGAGGCTCTCGCTTGACACTTAGCCACAGCGCTTGGTAGAATATTCTGTTTGCTTACGGAGGTTTTTAAGATTTACGCTGTTATTGAAACTGGCGGCAAGCAGTACAAGGTAAGCCCCGGCCAGACCATAGATGTGGAACGCCTGGAGGTGGCGGAAGGCAAGACCGTCGACCTCGATAGGGTGCTGCTTATCGGCGACGGCAAAAGGGTGACGGTAGGCACGCCCACTGTTGATGGAGCCAAGGTAGTGGCTACCTCGCAGGGGGAGGGCAAGGGCGATAAGGTTGTCGTCTTCAAGTACAAGCCCAAGGTGCGCTACCGCAAGAAGACGGGACACCGCCAGTTCTATACCCGATTGGTTATAGATGAGATAGTCGAGCCGGGGGTGGCTAAAGCCAAGCCGCCTAAGAAGGCTCGGCCTAAAAAAGAGGTGACCAAGGATGGCGCATAAAAAGGCAGGCGGCACCAGCCGTTGCGGCCGCGATAGCCAATCCAAGCGGCTGGGAGTCAAGATATACGCTGGACAAAAGGTAAATGCCGGCACTATCCTGGTTCGGCAGCGGGGCACACGCATTCACCCCGGCGATAACGTGGGCGTAGGCAAGGACTACACCCTCTTTGCCTTGATTGACGGTGTGGTTGCCTTTAAGCCGACCAGCAATAACCGGAGAAAGGTTAGCGTTTCCGCTAGCTGATTGGATTAATGAAGGAAAAGATTCACCCCCAGTTTTATCCCGATGCCCAGGTAAGTTGTGCCTGTGGCAATATCTTTACCGTCGGTTCGACCAAGAAGACGCTAAAGGTCGAGCTTTGCAGTAAGTGTCATCCCTTTTTCACCAGGGAGCGCCGAATGGTGGACACCCTGGGTCGTGTGGAACGGTTTAAGAAGCGCTATAAGCTGGAGGATTAAATAAACATCTTTTGGAGGTAGGAGCGGGCTGGTAATAGCCGCTCCTTTTTTATTATGGCGGCAAGATTCTATTACGGAGGTCAGGCGGTTATTGAGGGGGTGATGATGCGGGGGCGGAAGGCGATGGTGACCGCCGTGCGTCGTCCCAACGGTGAGCTGGCTATGGATACCCGGCCGCTGGGGGGCATCTATGCGGGCTGGATGAGGAAGACCCCGCTGCTCCGTGGCGTCATCGTCTTGATTGAGGTCATGGTCTTGGGGATGAAGACGCTACTCTATTCGGCTAATGTCTCCTTGGAGGAGGAAGATGCTCAGATTTCAGGGTGGCTGGTCTGGCTGCTGGTGGGCGCTTCCCTGGCGGTGTCCGTTGTCCTCTTCTTTATGGCGCCCCTTTTCCTGGCCAAGTTGCTGGGCACTTATG
>SOKR01000157.1 GCA_004375675.1 Dehalococcoidia bacterium | reverse complement strand
CAAAGTAGTAAGATGAAAACGGTATCTTTAACCATTGATGGTAAAGAGATTAAAGCTCCTCAGGGGCAGAGGGTCCTCTGGGCGGCGCTGGACAATGGTATTTATATCCCCAATCTCTGCGCCCTCCGTGAGAAATCGACGCCGGACGCATCCTGCCGCCTCTGCTGGGTGGAGATAAAAGGTAAAGCTCAACCGGTCACTGCCTGCACCGAGACCGTGGAAGCGGGCATGGTGGTAAACACCAGGGGTGCGTCGGCGCTGAGGCTGGCGCGCACCGCCCTGGAACTGCTTTTAGCCAGCAACGAGGTTGACTGCGCCAATTGCCCCGCCAACGGCGCTTGCGAGCTGCAGAAGATAGCCGCTCACCTGGGGGTTAAGCTCAAGACTAAGCGTTTCCGAAAACTCCTGCGCGACCTGCCGGTGGACTCCAGCAGTGCTGAGTTCACTTATGACCCCAACAAGTGCGTCCTCTGCGGGCGCTGTATCTGGGTCTGTCGCCAGCGTAAGGGTATCGGCGCCCTCGGTTTTGCCCACCGCGGCTTTAACCGCAGGATGACCACCTTTGCCGATAAGCCGATGGCTGATTCGGGGTGCCGTGATTGCGCTGAATGCGTGGCTATCTGTCCTACCGGGGCGCTGGTTTTAAAGGAGCAGTAGTCTCGTTACTTGGCTCGCCCGTAGTCGTCTTCCAGCCTGACCACGTCTTCCAGCTCGGTGGTCGAGACCTCGAAGAGCGTGGTGTCTTCTATAGCCTTCAGGCGGTGGCGGGTGCGGGGGAGAATTCTTACAGACTGGCCGGGCAAAAATGTCTTTGGAACCATCTGCCCGCCCTCCTCGATTTCCAGCAGCACCTTTCCCTGATGCATATAGATGGTTTCGTCCTTCTTTTGGTGGTATTGAAGGCTTAAGCGATGTCCTTTTTTAACGAAGATTAGCTTGCCGGCATAGTTCGGCGTGAGGGCAAAGAGCAGCTCGAAACCCCAGGGCTTCTCGGTTTTGCGGGGGAGTTTTTCTTCCATCTTCACTCTCCTCAGACCCCAGCCAGCTTCCGGCCCAGTAAGATAAGCTTTTCCACCCGCGCCTGGCTATCGCTTTCGGCGTAGATGCGGAGCACGGGCTCGGTTCCGGAGGACCTGATGAGCAGCCAGCTGGTATCGGCCAGGGTAAGATGGAAGCCGTCGCTGGTGTTTGTCTTGGCCACCTTGACCCCGTCAATGGATTGGGGCAGGTTATCGCTGACGCCTTTGATTATCGCCTGGCGCCGCTCTTCGGGGAAGCTGAAATCCCGGCGCTGGTAGTAGTGGGGACCGACCTTGCTGTAGAGATAGTCCAGGAGTTGCGAGGGAGTTTTGCCTGTCTTGAGCATGAAGTCCAGAAAATAGATGCCGGCCAGAATGCCGTCTCGTTCGGGCATATGGCTACGGAAGCCATAGCCCCCGCTCTCCTCCCCGCCGATGATGACGTCCTTTTCCATCATTATGGGGGCGACATACTTAAAGCCCACCGCTGTTTCATAGATGGGCACATTGAATATTTCGCCCAGGCGATCAATCATAGTGGTGCTGGTGATCGTTCTGACCATAGCCCCCCGCTCCCCGCGCACCTCCAGCAGGTAGAGGCAGAGCAGGGCGAAGACCTGGAGCTGGGTGAGGAACCTGCCCTTTTCATCGACGATGCCCAGGCGGTCGGCGTCTCCATCGGTAGCCAGGCCGACATCTGCCTTTTCTTTTTTGACCGTCGCTGAAAGCTTGTTCAGGTTAGCCGCAATCGGCTCGGGTTGTATACCGGGGAAGAGGGGATTACGCTCACCGTTTATTTCCTTAAGTTTCATAGCCCCCCCGCCCAGCAGTTGGTTAAGATAGCCAGCACCAGCCCCATACATGGGGTCGAAAATTACCTTGAGCTTTGCCTGACTGAGTTGCTTGAGGTCGATGAGCTTAGCTAGCTTTTGAGTATAGATTGACTCCAGGTCGAGGTGTTCCACCATTCCCTGGTCTAACGCCTGGGGCAGGGGCAGCCGCTTTATTTTGCCCTTCAGGAGAAGGGCACGGGAGAGGTGCTTTTCTATCTCGGCGGTAACCTCTGAGGGGGCGCTGGCGCCATCTTCGGTCTTATACTTGAAGCCGTTCCAGATAGCCGGGTTATGGCTGGCGGTGATGATGATAGCCCCGCCCGTTTTTTGGGCCAGAACGCCAAAGCTTATCGCCGGCGTGGGGGTGGCTCTGGGGCAGAGGTATACCTTTATTCCGTTAGCGGCAACTACCTCGGCGGCGGCTCGGGCAAAGTCTTCGGAGGCGAAGCGGTTATCATAGCCGATTATCAGCCCCCGGTGGCTTAAATCCCCTTGTTTAAGGTAGTCAGCCACGGCCTGGGAGCAGGCCCGCACATTATCGAAGGTGAAGTCCTGGGCGATAATCCCCCGCCAGCCGTCGGTGCCAAACTTAATCGTTGTGCTCATCTTACTTTTACCGCTTGCCTTCTGGTGAGGCAAGACGGGAGAGCCTCCCTTTAAGGGAGGCTCTCCTTTATCGGCGGCAGGTTAGGAGGTCGGGTCGAAATAGTTAATTATTAGCTTGGGACGCTCGGCAGCCGTGCCCCAGTCGGAAGAGCGGAACCTCTTCCAGGCCTCTTCGGTGGTCTCATTGGTATCTTTCAGCATTACACCGAAGTTGACTTGGCTACCGTCCCACCAACTCCTGACCAGGTCGCTAATATACCAGTAGTGAAAGCCGTCGGTTACACCCGCGGGTATATTGACGGTATATTCCGCCGTTGTGGCGAACACTGGCTGGTCATCCCAGGTTATACCGGTCTCAGTCCAGGCTCCCAGCACCGGATAAGCCCCGATGGGCGCTATAGCCGCGTTACTGGTGTACCAGTATACCAGTCCCAGACTGGCGCCGGTTATGACGGCATTTTCGGGGAGCAAATCGAGGTTGAATTCAAGGTAGGCTCTAGAGATGTCTGCCGCCCCGGCACCAGCTGTTATCCACTCCCGGTCTTCCCAGTTAGCGTCGGGAGCCGTAAGATATACATAGGTATCTTTGCCGATAGTAGGGTTGGGCTGTAGGGTTAGCGTCAGCTCAGGGGCAAAGGTGAGCGACCAGTTGAGATAGGTGGTCTCGTTGGGGGTTACCGTTACCGTTTGCTCGCGATATTTATAATGATATGTCTCCAGTTTGACGGTATAGGTGCCGGGGGTGACATTAGTTATAACGTAAGGGGTTATGTTGCCCGTGTCCACCCCGTTGAGAAAGACAGCGGCTCCGGCGGGATCGGACTGGATGTCGATAGAGCCGTACTTCATTTCAACGATGATATCAGCACTATCGCTGGCGGTTCCGCCGTGACCATCGCTCACCGATACGCTGATGGTATAAGTCCCTTCGGTGGCCGGTGCCTCCCAGCTAACCGAGTTGCCCGTTCCTGAGATAGTCCCACCGGTGGATGTCCAGGCATAGGTGAGGGTATCGCCATCGGCATCGCTGGCAACGCAGCCTATGGTGCAGCTAGCCTCAGGGGCCAGGTCGGTGCTGCTCGGCGTGAGGCTGGCGATAACCGGTGGGGTGTTGACTACCTGAATATTGCAGCTATCGCTGACGGCATCGGTTTCACCATCGGTGACAGTCACGCTTACGGAATAGCTTCCCTCGGTTGTCGGCGCCGTCCAGGTGACAGTGCCGCCCGTTCCCGAGATAGCTCCACCGGTGGCTGACCAGGCATAAGTAATGACATCGCCATCGGGGTCGGTGGCAACGCAGGTTACGGTGCAACTCTCCCCGCGGGCTACCTCTGTGGCGCTGGGCGTCAGGCTGGTAATCGACGGTGGTTTATTGAACAGGCCGCAACTACCCCCCGCCAGCAGGGCGAGGATAAGCAAGCTCATCAAGGCCAATTTGATACCTTTAGACTTCCACATCTTGCCACCTCCTTTGTCGGGGTTGTGATACAGCTGTTTGGCAAAATCTTACGCCATTAAGCGGGTTAAGTCAATGCCCGGTGGGGATTAAATCGCAGAAGTAAAAAGAGTCTCTTAAGACCGATTCCCCTCGTTTGTAGCCTATCTTCTCTTTGAATATGGGGCCGTCGTAGACAAAGCTGTGGAACTCTCCGTTCTCGCCGCTGGGGTCTATATCGGGGGGAAGCTCGGCAATAAAGTCTTTATCCAGCTGCCTGCCCAGAAATTTCTCGTCCAGGACTTTGGTATCAATGCAGCTGACCACAGCCTTGAAGCCCAGGGCTACGAACGATTGGACGAGTTCGGCGGAGTTTCTGCCCCAGATGGGGAAGATGCCCTCAATGCTTAACTTGGCCAGGTTGTCTTCCCGGTATTTCCTGACCTCTTCCAGAAAAATGTCGCCGAAGGCTACCGTCTCGACGCCGTCCTGCTTGAACTTATTGAGGGCTTGGCTCATTTTGGCGCCGTATTCTTCGTTGGAGCAGGTTTTGGGGATGAAGACTTTATGGAGGGGGATATCCAGCGATTGCGCCTGCTGCTCCACCAAGGGCCGGCGCACGCCGTGCATACTGATGCGGTCGTAGTCTTCGGTGATGGTGGTCAGCAGGGAGACGACTTGATAGTTGTTGTTTTTCTGGATTTCGTGGAGCGCCAGGGCGCTGTCTTTGCCGCCGCTCCAGCAGAAGAGCACTTTTTTCAAGTGTGGCTGCCTCCCCGTCTTGTTAGCGCAGGTGTTGTTGTCCCACCCA
>SOKR01000075.1 GCA_004375675.1 Dehalococcoidia bacterium | reverse complement strand
CCACGACCCGCTGCTTAGAAGGCAGCCGCTCTGTCCAACTGAGCTACAGGGACATGCCGTTTATCACTAAAATTTAGCACGAGCGCCAGCAAAGGTCAAGGCGGTTTTTAGCTTGACAATCATCCCGCCACATTGCTAGTATGAAGTCGACCCCCCAATCTGACGGAGCAGGATAGTAACGCTGAAACTATTAGATAAAATAGATAGCCCCGCCGACTTAAAAGGGCTGGCGGAAGAAGAGCTGGCACAACTGGCTGCCGAGATCAGGCAGGAGCTGGTGGCTATAGTCAATGCCAACGGAGGTCACCTCGCTTCCAACCTGGGAGCGGTGGAGCTTACCATCGCCCTACATCGTGTTTTCGACAGCCCGCGCGACAAGATTATATGGGATGTGGGGCACCAGAGCTACGTCCACAAGCTGCTCACTGGCCGCAGGAAGCGCTTCAGCTCCATCCGCCAGTACGGCGGGCTATCAGGCTTCACCAACCGCAGTGAAAGCGAACACGACCCCTTTGGCGCCGGCCACGCCAGCACCTCGGTTTCCGCCGCCCTGGGTATGGCTATCGCCCGCGACCTAGCCAAAGATGACTATAATGTGGTGGCTATTATCGGCGACGGGGCTATAACCGGGGGCATGGCTCTCGAGGCGCTAAACCAGGCAGGCCACCTGGGCTCAAGGGTCTGCGTGGTGCTCAATGATAACGGGATGTCGATTTCGCCTTCCGTCGGTTCCATCGCCAAGCTCCTGGGCCGGATACGCTTTGACTACCGTTACCGCTGGGCGGAGGAGGAAAGTCGGAAGGTAATTTCAGCTTTCCCCTCGGGCAGAAAGCTGTGGCAGGCGGGCCAGCGGCTCATCAGAGGCTTCCGGGGCTTGATTATCCCCACCGTACTCTGGGAAGAGCTCGGCTTCGCCTACATGGGGCCTATTGACGGACACAACATCGCCGAGCTGGAAAAAGCTCTGGCTCGAGCCCGAGACTACCGCACCGAGCCGACCCTTATCCACGTTATCACCACCAAGGGCAAGGGCTATCTCCCCGCCGAGGGCGACGCCGTCTACTTTCACGGCGTGTCGGCTAAAGGCGCCCCCGCCAGGGTAATACCCAGCTACAGCGAGGTGTTTGCCCAGACCGTTTTGCGCCTGGCGAAGGAAAACCCGAAACTGGTGGCGGTCACTCCGGCTATGCCCGAGGGGGATTGCCTTAGCATAGTCGAGGCTGAATTCCCCCGGCGTGTCTTTGACGTGGGCATCTGCGAACAGCACGCCGTTACCTTTGCCGCCGGACTGGCGACACAGGGCTTCAAGCCTGTCGTGGCTATATACTCCACCTTCCTGCAACGCGCCTTCGACCAGGTAATACACGATGTCTGCCTCCAGGACCTGCCCGTTGTTTTCGCCATCGACCGCAGCGGCATTGTCGGCGATGACGGCAAGACCCATCAGGGGGCATTCGATATCTCCTATCTAATGCTCATCCCCAATCTGATAATCGCCGCCCCCAAGGACGAGAACGAACTCCAGCACCTGCTCTACACTGCGGTGAAGACGAAGCACCCCATGGCCATAAGATACCCCCGCGGCTCCGGGGTAGGGGTGAATTTAGAGCCGACGCTTCACAAGCTTCCCATCGGCAAAGGTGAGACACTAAGAGACGGCGAAGATGTCGCCATTCTGGCTATCGGCACTATGGTAACACCAGCGCTGGAGGCAGCCACCGAGCTGGCCAAACAGGGCATTGAGGCGACGGTGGTTAACGCCCGCTTCGCCAAGCCGCTGGACTCGGAGCTTATCATAGGCATAGCCAGCCGTATCAAGCGACTGGTTACTGTTGAAGAGAATGCCATTAGCGGCGGTTTCGGCAACAGCGTCGTCGGACTGCTGCAGCAATCAGGAATCAGCGATATTCAGGTCAAAAGTATCGGCATCCCCGACGAGTTTGTCGAGCAGGGCAGCCAGGCTGTCCTCCGTGCCAAATACGGGCTTGATGCTGAAGGAATAGCCAAGCAGGTTTTAGAACTACTTCCCAGCTATCAGTACCGGAGATAAAGCTTTGCTTATAAACAAAAGCCAGGCTTCAAAACATCAGGTGCCAGCTTAAACACCTGATGTTTGTTTTTAGATACGGATAGGGAGAAGGCATGAATAAGCTGACCGTCAGGGACATAGATGTTGACCGCAAGCGGGTCCTGGTCAGGGCGGATTTTAACGTACCCCTGGGCGGCGATAACGGGTTCATTACCGATGACAGCCGCATCCAGGCGACGCTGCCCACCATTAGCTATCTTACCGAACGGGGAGCCAGGGTTATCCTCTGCTCTCACCTGGGCCGCCCCAGAGGCAAGGTGGTGGAGAATCTAAGGCTGACTATCGTGGCTCGGCGACTGTCGCAGGTGCTGGGCAAAAATGTAAAAGTGGCTAACGATGGTATCGGCCCCGAAGTCGATAAAGCGGTGGCGGCATTAAAGCCGGGTGACGTCCTGCTCCTGGAGAACATCCGCTTCCACCCCCAGGAAGAAGCCAACGACAACACCTTCGCCCAAACCCTGGCGCGCCTGGCCGATATCTATGTCAATGATGCTTTCGGCGCCTGTCATCGCTCTCATGCCTCCATAGTGGGCATTGCCCGTTACCTGCCCGCGGTAGCCGGGCTGCTCGTGGAGAAGGAAATCGGGGTGCTGGAGGGGCTTTTAGCCCACCCCAGCCACCCCTTCGCCGAGCTTGCCGGTGGCGCCAAGGTTAGTGATAAAATAAAAGCGCTGGAAAACACCATGGATAAGGTAGACTGTCTGCTCATTGGCGGTGGCATGGCGGCTACCTTCTTAAAGGCTAAGGGCTATGAGGTCGGGCTGTCTCTGGTGGAAAACGACAAGCTGGACCTGGCCAACAAGCTTATGCAGCGAGCCGCCGAACGGAAACTGCCCTTGATTCTACCCGTCGACGTAGTGGCCGCCGCTGAAGTAAGCGCCAAAACCGAGTATAATGTATTAGCGGTGGAGAAGATACCACCGCAGTGGAGAATCGTGGATATCGGCCCCAAGACCATCGATAGTTTTTCCCAGGAATTACGCCGCTGCCGGACAATCTTCTGGAACGGGCCTATGGGCGTCTACGAAATAGCTCAATTCGCCCGGGGCACGCAGGCTATGGCTAAACTCCTAGCCGGACTTGAAGCGACAACCATAATCGGAGGCGGCTCTACCGCCGAGATAGTAACCGAGCTGAAACTGGCCGACAAGATGACCTTCGTCTCCACCGGAGGCGGGGCTTCCCTCCGCTTCTTGAGCGGTGAAAAACTGCCCGGTGTCGAGGCACTACTCAACAGGGAGGGCTGACTGCAATGGATAGTTTAGAGCTAATCAGGGGACTGGCCCGACCCTCTCCCGCCAAGATTGTATTGCTGGTCATTGACGGCCTGGGCGGGCTGCCCCACCCCAGGACGGGCAAGACCGAGCTGGAGACAGCTAACACCCCCAACCTGGATAAGCTGGCCGCGGCGGGTATCTGCGGCATGATTGACCCCATAAGCCCGGGGATAACTCCGGGCAGCACTCCCGGCCACCTGGCGCTATTCGGCTACGACCCGCTCAAGTTCAACATCGGGCGGGGGGTGGTGGAAGCAATGGGCATTGATTTTGACCTCAAACCGGGCGATATCGCCGCCCGGGGTAACTTTTGCACCGTAGATGAAGACGGGCTAATCACTGACCGCAGGGCGGGGCGCATCTCCACCGAGAAATGCGCCGAGCTATGCCAGTTAGTTAACGAAATGGTCATAGACGGAGTCAAGCTCTCCATCCTGCCCGTCAGGGAGCACCGCTTCGTCATCGTCTTTCAGGGAAAGGGCCTAGCCCCCGATGTCAGCGACTCCGACCCCCAGCAGGTGGGCGTGGCGCCAAAGGCGGTTAGCGCCCTGAATCCAAAGGCTGACCTGATGGCAGTGGTGGCTAATAAATTCGTGGAGCAGGCCAGGACTATACTGGCCAAACACCACCCCGCCAACATGCTACTGCTGCGCGGTTTCTCCCAACGTTCCCACCTTCCCACCATGGAAGAGGTTTATAAATTAAAGCCGGCTGCCATCGCCGCCTACCCCATGTATCGCGGGCTGGCTAAGCTGGTCGGCATGCAGGTTTTGAATACAGGCATGACTATCGCTGAGGAAATGACAACCCTGAAAGAGAATTTTAGCGCCTACGACTTCTTCTTCCTGCATATAAAGAGGACCGATTCCGCCGGCGAGGACGGCGATTTCGAGCGCAAGGTCAAACTCATCGAAGAAGCCGATAAGTCAATTCCCGTACTGACCGGCCTCAAACCCGAGGTCATTGTGGTCACCGGTGACCACTCTACGCCCGCCACACTCAAGGGCCACAGCTGGCACCCGCTGCCCATAGTTCTTTGTTCCGAGTGGTGCCGCCGCGATAGGGTAGGCGAGTTCTCCGAATCAGCCTGTATCTCTGGGGGGCTGGGCCGGTTCCCCGCCACTCAGATTATGCCCTTAGCCATGGCTCACGCTCTAAAACTGGCTAAATTCAGCGCTTAAGGAGGTGCGTGATGCGCGTACCGATGATTGCC
The DNA here is from genome assembly GCA_004375675.1 of Dehalococcoidia bacterium. Taxonomy (GTDB): domain Bacteria; phylum Chloroflexota; class Dehalococcoidia; order Dehalococcoidales; family BS750m-G39; genus E44-bin88. Next base: position 149 of record SOKR01000075.1, on the reverse strand, counting down.
GGTAACTGGAAAATGCACACCACGGTAGAGGAAGCTATCGAGCTGGTCATCAAAATGCGCTTCGGGCTTGACCGTATAGATAATGTGGACAAGGTGATATGCCCGCCCTTCGTTTCCCTGGACGCTATCAAAACGCGGCTTGAGGGGAG
>SOKR01000144.1 GCA_004375675.1 Dehalococcoidia bacterium | reverse complement strand
GCGCCCTGCCCGATGTGCGCGACGGACTCAAACCCGTGCAGCGGCGCATTCTCTACGCCATGGACGGGCTGGGGCTGGCGCCCAACAGCCCGCACAAGAAGAGCGCCCGCATCGTGGGCGAGGTGCTGGGTAAATATCACCCTCACGGCGACGCCCCGGTCTACGAAGCCATGGTGCGGATGGCGCAGGACTTTTCCATGCGCTACCCGCTGATTAGCGGGCAGGGTAATTTCGGCAGCGTCGATAACGACCCGCCCGCCGCCATGCGCTATACCGAGGCGCGCTTAGCCCTTATCGCCGAGCAGATGCTGGTCGATATCGATAAAGATACCGTCGGCTTTATGGCCAACTTCGACGACAGCCTGAAAGAGCCGCTCGTCCTGCCCACCCAGCTGCCCAACCTGCTGGTCAACGGCAGCGCCGGCATCGCCGTGGGCATGGCCACCAGTATCCCGCCGCATAACCTGACCGAGGTCTGCGACGCCATCGCCTACCTCATCGAGAACCCCGAAGCCACCGTCGACGAGCTGACCCGGTTCGTTAAGGGGCCCGATTTCCCCACCGCGGGCATTATTCGTGGGGGGGAGGGTATTAAGAACGCCTACGCCCCGGGGCGGGGCAAGGTGGTGGTGCAGGCTAAGGCTATGATAGGCGACGGCGTGGGCGGGGGGGGGCGGCAGCAGATAGTGGTCACCGAGCTGCCCTACCAGACCAATAAGGCGGCCCTGGTGGAGAGGATTGCCGATCTGGTCAAGAACAAGAAGGTGGAGGGCATCAGCGGGCTGCGCGACGAGTCGGACCGGCAGGGGATGCGCATCGTCATCGAGCTTAAACGAGAGGCGCAGCCGAAGAAGGTGCTCAATAACCTTTATAAGCACACCGCCATGCAGTCGTCCTTCTTCGTTAATATGCTCGCCCTGGTCGACGGCCAGCCGCGGGTAATCAGCCTCAGGGAAGCGCTGCAGTACTTCATAGATTTCCGCCACCAGATTATTACCCGACGTTCCAAGTTCGAGTTGAAGCAGGCTAAAGCCCGGGCGCATATCCTGGAGGGGCTTAAAATCGCCCTGGACAACATCAATAAGATTATCGCCACCATCAAGAAGTCAGCCACGGCCGAGGTTGCCCGCAAGGAGCTGATGAGCGGCTTCGGCCTGTCGCAATTGCAGGCGCAGGCTATCCTCGATATGCAACTTCGCCGCCTGGCCAACCTGGAACGGAAAAAGATAGCCGACGAGTACGCCGAGCTGGTCAAGACCATCGCCTACCTGGAAGACCTGCTGGCTAACCCCAAGCGGATACTGCTCCTCATCAAGGAGGATGTGAGCCAGCTTAAGGAAAAGTTCGGTGACGAGCGCCGTACCGAGATAAGCGGGGAGGAGATAACCGAGTTCCGCGAGGAGGACCTTATCCCCCACCAGAGGGTGGTGGTGACGCTGAGCGATCGCGGCTTCGTCAAGAGGGTGGCTTCCCGCAGCTACCGCTCGCAGCACCGGGGGGGGAGGGGTATCATCGGCATGGTGACCCGGGAAGCCGACGCCGTAAGGCTGCTGGTGGTGGCCGATACCCACGACCACCTGCTCTTCTTCACCAACCGGGGGCGGGTCTTCTACCTTAAGTGCTATGAAATCCCCGCCGACAGCTCGCGGGTGGCCAAGGGAATGGCGGTGATTAACCTCTTTTCCGTGGTCGATAAAGAACGGGTTACGGCTATGGTCGCCCTGCCCGATTTTGAGCCCGGTTCTTACCTGTTGATGGCGACCCGACTCGGCGAGGTCAAGAAGACGACGGCCGATAAGTTCGCCGCCGTGCGCAGCAGCGGGCTTATTGCCATGGACCTGGAGGCGGGGGACGAGCTGGTCTCCGCCCGTCTAGCCACCGATAAGGACGATATGGTTTTGTTTAGCCAGGAGGGGCAAGCCATCCGCTTCGCTGTCAAAGACCTGAGGGCGGCGTCAAGGACCAGCGGGGGGGTGCGCGGCATCCGCCTGAGTTCCGCCGACCAGGTGGTGGGCATGGATGTTATCCATCCCAAAGGCTACGTGCTGGTGGTGACCAGCGGCGGCTTCGGCAAGCTCACTCCGGTGGCCGACTATCCCAAACAGCACCGCGCGGGGGGTGGGGTGAGGACGTTCAGGCTGGTGGAAAAGGCGGGCAAGGTCGCCGCCGCCGAGGTGGTCTCGCTTTCCCAGCAGGTAATGATTATATCGGCGGAGGGCATCGTCATCCAGACCCCGGTGAAGGAGAAAGATGCCAAGCAGGGCATTTCTATCCAGGGCCGGAGCACCCAGGGGGTAAAGCTGATGAGGCTCGACGCCGGCGACAACGTGGTGGCTATCACCTCTTTCGAGAAGGAGCCCAAATAGTGGTGTCCCCTTTCTCTCTAGCGGGCAAGGCGGCTATCGTCACCGGGGGGAGGCGGGGTATCGGCCGGGCTATCGCCCTGGCGCTGGCTGAAGCCGGTGCCGATGTCGCCCTTGGCGACCGGGTGGTTGACGATGGCGAGCTCAACGCCGTGGCCGAAGAGGTCAAAAAACTGGGGCGGCGTGCGCTTGCCATTCAAGCTGATATCACTAAAAAAGCCGACGTCGATAGTCTCGTGCAGAAGACGCTAGCCGAGTTCGGTACCATCGATATCCTGGTCAATAACGCCGCCATGAACATCAGGGCGCCCCTGCTCGAGCTTAACGAGGAGGGGTGGGACAGGGTTATCGATACCGACCTCAAGGGCTATTACCTCTGCTCGCAGGCGGCAGGCAGGGTTATGGTGGGGCAAAAGCGGGGCAATATTATAAATATCGCCTCCACGGCGGCCATGGATACCGCCCCTGGGATGGGCGCCTACTGCATCGCCAAGGCGGGGGTGGTTATGCTTACCCGGATTCTGGCTATAGAACTGGCCGAGCACAATATAAGGGTCAACGCCGTGGCTCCATCCCTGGTCAAGACCAAGTTCAGCCAGCCTTTGTGGGGCGACGCCGAGACGTTGAAGGAAATCGAGGCGGGGATACCGCTGGGGAGATTGGCCGAGCCGGAGGATATAACGGGAGCGGTGCTCTTTTTAGCCTCCGAAGCCTCGGCTTACATTACCGGGCACACTATTGTCGTCGACGGCGGCTCAATCGCCTAGCTTCCGCTTACAGTCCGCGCTCAAACGCTCCAGCCCGCAGGCGTTACAGGGGTTATAGTGGCAGTCGGGGGTTTCCTCACTCTTAAAGGCGCGCTGGTATTCCCTCTTCAAAAATTCCAGAGTTACCCCGGGGTCGATGTGCGCCCAGGGCAGGGCTTCGTCCAGCGAGCGCTCTCTCCGGGCATAGAAGGCGGGCTCCAGCCCGCTTTTTTGGAAAGCATCGAGCCAGTTTTGATAGTTAAACTTTTCGTCCCAGGCGTCGAAGTTCGAGCCCGACTTCCAGGTATCGTGGATGACCTTGCCCAGTCTGCGGTCGCCCCGCGACAGCGCCGCTTCCAGCAGGCTGACCTCGGGGTCGCGCCAGGAGAGGCGGCTGCCCTTGCGGCGCAATCCCTGTTTTAGCACCTCGTGCTTGGCGTTCAACTGCTCTTCGCTGTCCTGAGCCACCCACTGGAAGGGGGTGTGGGGCTTGGGGATAAAGGTGGAGAGGCTGATTCTGACCTGGGGCAGGCCGCCCTTGGTCCCCTTGCCCGTGGCGCGGATTTTAGCCACCAGTTGAACGATTTCCTCGATATCCTCCATGGTTTCGGTGGGCAGCCCGAGCATAAAATATAGTTTAAGGCTGCGCCAGCCGCGGGCGAAGGCGGCCTCCGCCGTGGCCAGTATTTTTTCCTCGGTGGTACCCTTGTTGATGGTGCGGCGCAGCCTGTCGCTGCCCGCCTCGGGGGCGAAGGTGAGCCCGGTCTTGCGGCGGGCGGGGAGGGATTCCAGCAATTTAAGCGAGAAGCTGTCGATGTGAAGGCTGGGTAGGGAGAGCGCCAGATTTTTATACTGGCGCGCCAGGCTCGCCACCAGCTCTTCGATCTTGGGGTAGTCGCTGGTGCTCAGCGAGACCAGCGAGACCTCGTCGTAGCCGCAGTTGGCGATAAGCTCCCCGACCGCCTGGATGACCTCGGCCTGGGGGCGCTGGCGGAGGGGGCGGTATAGAATCCCCGCCTGGCAGAAGCGGCAGCCGAGGGTGCAGCCCCGCTGAATCTCCACCGCTCCCCGGTCGTGGACGACCTCGATATAGGGCACGACGGGGTGGGTGACGGGGGGCGGCAGCTTGCTCGCAATCCGCCGCTGAACAATCGGCTTAGCTCCGTCCTCGGTCGGAGTAATGCTCTGGAACATGCCGTCGGGCCCGTATTCCGCTTTATAGAAGGCGGGGACATAGACACCGGGGACGGCGGCCGCCTGTTTCAACAACTCTTTTCGGGGGGCTTTGCTCTTCTTCCACTCCCGAAAGATATCGAGCAGCTCGACTAAAGCCTCTTCGCCGTCGCCGATGACAAAGAGGTCGATAAAGTCGGCCATCGGCTCGGGGTTGAGGCAGCAGCTGCCGCCGGCGATGACGATGGGGTGGGAATCATCTCTCTCCGCCGCCAGCACAGGTATCCCCCCCAGGTCGAGGATGTTCAAGACGTTGGTGTAGGTCAGCTCGTAGTCCAGGGAGAAGCCGACGACATCAAAATCCTTCAATGGTTGCTTGGATTCAAGGCTGAGCAGGGGGGTGCCCGCCGCCCGCAGGGCGGCTTCCATATCCACCCAGGGGGCAAAAGTTCTCTCGGCGAGGAC
>SOKR01000008.1 GCA_004375675.1 Dehalococcoidia bacterium | reverse complement strand
TCCTGCTGGCGCTTTATCGCCGCCATAGCTCGGGCAAGGGCCAGCATATCGATATCTCCCTGCAGGAGTGTGTCGCCGCCGCCCTCGACCATGTCCTGGTGCGCTATTTCTATGAGGACACGGTGGCTAAGCGCCGGGGTAGCCTCCACTGGAACAACGCCTTCCGCATCTTTCCCGCCAAGGACGGCTACGTTTTGCTCTCCCTGTTCTACCAGTGGCCGACGCTGGTGGAATGGTTGGCGTCAGAGAATATGGCGGAGGACTTAACCGACGAAAAATGGCGGGATGGAGAATACCGCCTTGAGCATATTGACCATGTCATCGAGGTACTGGAGCGCTGGACGCAAAGCCATTCTAAGGACCAGCTGGTGGGAAAAGGGCAAATGATGCGCTTCCCCTGGGCGGAGGTGACCTCAATACCGGACCTCCTGGCCAGCCACCAGCTCAGAGAGCGCCGCTTCTGGGTGGAGGCGGAGCACTCAGGCCGGAAATACAGGCTCCCTGGGACGCCCTTCCGCCTGGCTGACGGAGCTATTCGGTGATGAAAGATAGCGAGCCGGGATATATTGCCCTCTATCGTTCGGGGGAGCTCGAACGCCGCGCCGAGGCGCTCGAGGCGCGCTTGAGTGCCTGCGATATCTGCCCGCGGGAATGCGGAGTCAGCCGCCTGGAGGGGGAGCTGGGGTTTTGCCATTCGGCACGCCGGCCCATTGTCGCCTCGGTCTGCGCCCATCATGGCGAGGAACCGGCGCTTTCGGGGAGCCGCGGCTCGGGGACGGTATTCTTCGGCAACTGCAATATGCGCTGCGTCTATTGCCAGAACTACCAGATAAGCCAGGACTACAAAGCGCAAAGGCGCAACGAAATAGAGACTCGTGTTCTGGCCGAGCGCCTGCTCTCCCTGCAGGACCTCGGCTGTCACAACATCAATCTCGTCTCCCCCTCCCACCTCGTCCCCCAGATAGTGCGGGCCGTGCTGGAGGCGGTGCCCTTGGGGCTGCGGCTACCGCTGGTCTACAATACCAGCAGCTATGATTCGGTAGCCACTTTGCGCGAGCTCGACGGTGTGGTGAGCATCTACCTGGCGGACCTGAGGTATGCCTCCAACCAGTGGAGTTGGCGGTTCTCCAGGGCTCCCCATTATGTGGAACGGGCCCGCGCCGCTATCAAGGAGATGTACCGACAGGTGGGAAACCTGGTAACGGATGAAGCAGGTGTCGCCCGGAAGGGGTTGATAGTGCGCCACCTGATACTGCCCAACGGCATTGCCGGCAGCCGCGCCTCGCTTAGCTGGTTGGTCAGGGAGCTTTCGCCCCGGGTGTCGGTGAGCCTGATGTCCCAGTATTCCCCCGCCCACCGCGCCCGGCGTAGCCCTCTGCTGGCACGCACCATCTCACCCGAGGAGTATGATGAAGTCAGCCGGCTGGTAGCCGAGCTGGGGATAGAAAACGGCTGGATGCAGGAGATGAGCGCCTCACGGAATTACCTGCCCGACTTTTCCAGCGAGGCAGGACCGTTTCCGGCAAGGGAGGGTGTCAAGCGGTGAGGTTCGATAGCTTATTTCCTTTTGCGCTTGGTGAATCCGAAGCGAACCTTTTTGCCCGCTCTCTTGTCTTTCTTATTTATATTCTCGATGAATTCCTTCAGGTCGGGAAGAGGTTTGTCGGCCACTTTCGGTTCCTTTTTGTTTAGTTTGGTAGACACGGAGTCGATTATAGCATATGTTCGGAGGCTAGGCCAAATATTAGTTATCAACCTCGCCCCTCTTAGACACCCGGTGGGTGTAATGGGCGGGAATAGATAAAAGGGTTATAAGGAGATAGCACATATGGCAAGCGAAATAAACAACCTTGTCCGCTTAAACAAAGCTCAGGTTAAACCGGCGGCTGAAGTGCTGAGCCGAGCATTTCAAAATTACCCGCTATTACGCTATTACTTTCCGGATGAGTTAAAAAGACGTAAAATGGCGTCTTTCTTTGTGTCCGTTCCCGTTTATTATGGTCTTCGATATGGTGAAGTATATGCCACATCTACCGGTCTGGAAGGTATTGCCGTCTGGCTTCCCTCTGAAAACTGCCCTATGGCTGTGTGGAAGATATTGCGCTCTGTTCCCATGTCTGTACTATTCGGTTTCGGCAGGTATGGAGGCAGTAAAATGAGGCGCATGGACGCGTATATTGACGAGATTCATAAACGTCTGGTGCCTTATCCTCACTGGTTTTTACAAGCCGTCGGGGTGGACCCCCGGTATAAGGGGCAGGGTTACGCCAGCAGGCTCCTCAAGCCGATGCTTGCTAGAATAGATGAAGAAGGTCTCCCCTGCTATCTTGAGACTCATAATGAAAGCAATGTCTCGTTATATGAGCACTTCGATTTTGCGGTGATTGAAAAATCTACTATTCCCGAAACTAACCTTACTAATTGGGCGATGTTGAGAAAAAATGACTAACCCCGTCTTAAAAGGCATAAGAATTTTAGACTTCACCTGGGTGCTGGCGGGCCCCTATGCCACCCGCCTGCTGGCCGACTTCGGCGCCGAAGTAATTAAAGTCCAGCCCCTCCTCCCCCCCCAAGAACAAGAAGATGACGCCTTCGCCCGCGGCTACGATAACACCTGGAACCGCAACAAGCGGGGCATAACTCTGGACATGGGCAAACCGGATGGCGTAGCCCTGGCTAAAAAGCTGGTGAGCCTTAGCGACGCCGTCGTGGAAAACTTCACCCCCCGCGTCATGGCCAACTGGGGCCTTGACTACGAAAACCTCAAAAAAATAAAACCCGACATAATCATGCTCAGCCTGTCGACGATGGGCAATAGCGGCCCCCGGAAAGACTATGCTGGCTTCGGCCCCACCGTCCAGGCCTTCTCCGGACTGACTCACCTTACCGCTTATCCCGCCGGCCCCCCGCTGGGCCCGGGCACAGCTTATGCCGACCATGTCGCCGCTCTCTTCGCCTGCCTGGCGCTGCTCGGCGCCTTTGAATACCGCCGCCGCACGGGTGAGGGTCAGTATATCGATATCTCCCAGGTCGAGGCGATGGCAAGCCTGCTCGGCGACGCCATTATTCCTCCCAAAGAGTCGGCGCTCTCTGGTGTCTATCGCTGCCGGGGCGATGACCGCTGGTGCGCTCTTGCCGTCACCACCGACGACGAGTGGCGGGGATTCAAGAAAGCGTTAGGCAACCCCCCCTGGGCTGAGGACAAGAGCTTTGCTACCCTAACCAATCGCCTCAAAAATAAAAAAGTGCTGGACGATTTGGTAGGGGAGTGGATACAAAAGCACACCGCCGAAGAGGCAATGTCTTTGCTCCAGAAGCAGGGCGTAGCCGCCGGCGTTGTTCAGTCCGCCCGCGATCTGGCTCAAGACCCCCAGCTCAAACACCGCGGCTTTTTTGTCGAGCTCGACCACCCCGAAATGGGCAAGACTATATCCGACGCCACTCCCATCAGGCTTTCCGATAGCCCGCCCCGCTATCGTCTCCCCGCCCCTCTTTTAGGTCAGGACAATAACTATGTCTACGGCGAACTATTGGGGATGAGTCGGGCTGAGCTGGCTAAGCTCAAGGAGCAGGGGGTGCTCTAGAGAGGCTGGCATTTAGGGCAGAAATAGCTGCCCCGGTTTCTTACCGGAATACGCTCTAGCGGCGTGCCGCAGACGGGGCAGGACTCCCCCCGCCGGTGCGCCACCCGGAACTGTGAATGGGCGGTGCCTTTCTCGCCGCTGGGGCGAAAATAGGTGTCGGTGCTGGCTCCCTTCTCGTTGATGCCCGCCGTTAGCACCTGCCGAATGGCGCGGTGCAGGCGTTTTACCTCTTCTTTAGTCAGGCTTCCCCCCGCCCTCATGGGGTGGATTTTAGCCAGAAACAGGGCTTCGTCGGTGTACATATTGCCGATGCCAGCCACCAGGCTCTGGTCGCAGAGCAGCGCTTTTATCGGCGCTGTGCGTTTGCTTAATCGTTCCGCCAGCACCCTAGCCGTAAAGCCTCCCCCCAGCGCCTCCGGCCCCAGCTTGCCGCCGATGCTCTCCTTGTCGTCGACGAGCCACATTATGCCGAACTTGCGCGGGTCGCGGAAATAGATATTGCCCCCGTCGTCGAGGTGGATTATCGCCCTGACGAACTTTTCGGGCTCTTTGAGCCAGAGCGAGCCCGTCATCTTGAGGTGAATAATCAAGGCCTGCCCGCTGGAAAGGCTGAAGATAAGGTACTTTCCCCGCCGCCCCACCCCGGTTATGCGCTGCCCGATGAGGCGGGCGCAGAACTCCTCCAGCGACGGTTGGCGCACGATGCCCTCCCAGGAGAAGCTGACGCCGCTGACGCTGTGCCCGATAACATATGGCGCCAGCTCGTTCTTTATCGTTTCGACCTCAGGCAGCTCCGGCATTCTTTGTCCCTCTTTTAGCGGCGTATTTGTTGTATAAGACTATGGCCGGATAGAGCAGCAGTCCACCCAGGAAAAGCCCCCCCACCACATCGCTGGCCCAGTGCGCCCCCAGATAGATACGCGAGGCGCCGATGGCAAGGATAATCACCACCAGCAGCGCCCGCAGAAGCCATCTGGCTGACGGCGTCTTTACCAGCCTCGGCGCCAGGTAGAAAAGGAAGCCGCCGATGACGGTGGCGCAGGCGATGTGCCCGCTGGGGAAGCTGAGCCCGTGGGTCCCCACCAGTAATTGTACCAGTTCGGCGTCGGGGCGGGGTCGCCCCACCAAAAGCTTTAAGAGCCAGCTCGCCATCCCGGCGGCGCTGGCGGCTGAGGCGATAAAGATAAATACTAGCCTTCTGCCTGGCAGCCA
>SOKR01000141.1 GCA_004375675.1 Dehalococcoidia bacterium | reverse complement strand
CCGAGAGCCTGACGCCTTCGCTTTGGGCAGTTTCCGCCACCAGACGGGCACTGATCTCAGCCATCCTGACGCCGTAGACGAACTCAAGCTCCATGCAGCCTAAGCCAAGCTCGGCGATGCGCTTGATGCCGTCTATGGCGGATTGGGTCTTGGCGGTGTGGGGGGTGCCGCCCGTGCCGAAGAGCAGTTTTTCCATTTCACCTCCCCGATTGGTTAACATAATTATAACATACAATTTTTGGGGGAGAGTTAAGAGGGGGTTGCAGCCACCCCGCCTTGTTGTGCGCAGGTCTTTTTGTCCCACCCAATACCCACCCTACAGAGGTGTAACCTCTATATACTTCTCTCCCTACCCCACCCTGTGGGGGTGCAATCCTAAAGTGTGGGGGTTTTTAAGGGGGCGAAGCCCCCTTTACCTTAAAAGGGTGGTGGGTGGGAAAAGATGAAATCGGGGGGTGGGGGTAGGGGTCATTATGCTATAATATTATTGAGTATGGAGGCTGGCTTCTGGAATCGTTAGAACTGGCGCGCCAGGCGGTGGAAGCCGCCGCCGACAAGCAGGCGATTGACATCGTTTTGCTCGACGCCCGCGAGGTTTGCAGCTTCGCCGACTATTTCGTGATATGCAGCGGCGATTCCGAGAGGCAGCTAGACGCCATCTACGACGAGGTGGGGCACCGGCTAAAGCATGCGGGCATCATGCCCAACCACCGCGAGGGGACGATAGATTCGGGGTGGCTATTGCTCGACTTCGGCGATGTTATCATCCACATCTTTTCCCCGGTTGAGCGCGAGTACTACCAGCTCGACGAGCTCTGGGGGGAGGCGAAACCCGTGCTGCGGATTCAGTAGCCGAAGATTTCGTCGGGGTGGAAGAAGAGCTTGATTTCTATTTCGGCGTTGTCGGGCGAGTCCGAGCCGTGGACGCTGTTACGTTCCAGGCTTTCACCGAAGTCACCGCGTATCGTGCCTTTTTCCGCCTGGGCGGGGTCGGTGGCGCCCATCGCCTTTCTGATGGTTTCCACGGCGTTCTTGCCCTCGAAGACGCAGGCGATAATGGGGGCGGAGGTGATATAGTTGACCAGGTCGTTATAGAAGGGCTTGTCTTTGTGGACGGAGTAGTGTTTGCGGGCTAAGGCTTTATCGGCGTGGAGCATTTTGGCTGCCACCAGCTTTATGCCCAGCTTTTGCAGGCGGGCGATAATAGCGCCCGCCAGTTCTCTTTTCATGGCGTCGGGTTTGACTAAAACTAGGGAACGTTCCATTTTATCAACCTCACCCCCTGTATTTGCCCTAAAAAATCTTCGATTTTCCAGGGAACCCGTATTGGCCCCCTCTCCAGTCTTGGAGAGGGGGAAGAATTTCTTTAAAAGAGGGGCTGCGCCCCTCTTAAACTCCCCTTTATATATCCGGGAGCTCTCGCTCTCCAAAACTCCATTTTATATATAGAGGGGCTGTCGCCTCTGTTGGACTTTCTTATAGAGGATACTAGGTTATGGTGGTTTTTGGCAAATTGGGTTAGGGGGGACGGACTAGCTCTTCCAGGTCTTTAACAGTGACCATCTCTAAAGAAGCCACGATGAGGTCGGCTTGCTTGAGTTTTTCTTGGGGGTGGCTGTTGCTGACGGCGACGCAGTACATGCCCGCGCTCTTGGCCGCCTTTACCCCCGCCACCGCATCCTCAACGACGATGCAGTTTTTGGGTTCGGCTCCAATTCTCTGGGCGGCGAGGAGAAAGACCTGGGGGCTGGGCTTGCCCTCGGTGACATCGTGGCCGGTGATGACCGCCTTGAGGTATTTTTCTATGTCCAGGCTGCCGACAATGAGGTGGATGTTTTCTATGGTCGTCGAGGAGGCGATTGCCATCCTTATGCCGCCTTCGTCGAGAGCTTTAAGCAGCTCGAGGGCGCCGGGGAGGGGCTTTACATCTTTACCGATGATGCGGCGGAAGGTGGCTTCTTTTTCGCGGGCGATGGCTTCTATTTCTTCCGGGGTTACCTGTTCGCCGAGGGTGTTTTTGATGATGGCGTCGTTCCTGACGCCGAAGCCGCGCTTGAAGTCAGCCTCGGTGAACTTAATGCCCCTTTTGGCGAAGGTTTCCTGCCAGGCAAGGAGGTGGTGGGGGGCGGTGTCGGCCAGGACGCCGTCCATATCCCAGATGACGGCGGCGATTTCAGGCATTGACTCTGGGCTCCCTCTCCGACAAAAAGATGAACATGGTGGCCGTGCTTTCGGCGACCAGGGTGCCGTCGGCGAGCTTTAGTTCCGCCTTAGTCTCCACCAATCGCCTCGTTTTCCTGGTCACGGAGCCGGTGACGGTGAGCGGCTCGTCTATGGGTAGGGAGCGCTTGAAGCGGGTCTGCATCCTGGCGGTGAGGCTGTTTACCCCGCTATACAAAGCGGCGTAGCTCATCGCCTCGTCGAGGAGGCAGTTCATAATGCCGCCGTGCACCAGACCCGCCCAGCCCTGGTGGTATTCGCCGGGGGTGAAGTTTGCCTTGACCTCCTGGCCGTCCCAGCTAAAATTCAGCTTGAGGCCGATGGGGTTTTTGGGGCCGCAGACAAAGCACTTATCGGATTCCTTGGTGGTGTTAGCCGGTGGTCGAGGCCAGTTCGTCATTTTGAGCCTCCGTTAGTAAATTTCTGGCGGCGCTTGGGCTTGGTGATGGCGGGCCGCCGTAGGTAGATGGGTTGCAGGGTGGCGGGGTCATCGTAGTCGCCGGCGTCAATCCTTGGTTTTGCCAGTTCAATCAGTGAGACGGCCGAGCGCATCTGGTCGGGGGCGATGACGGCTTTTGCCTTGAGTTTGGCTTTGAGCTGGTTGGCAATAGTGGCTACGTATTCCCCGCAGAATATCGTCTTTTCGGTGATTTCGGCGCTCAAAGCGTCGACGGTGGCGATGTGTTCGGGGGTAAGCCGGCGCCACTGGTTGTCCTTTTTCCGGTAGAGGGCGGCGGCAACCTCGCCCCTGCCCGCGTTGAATATGGGGCAGATGGGCAAGCCGCTTTCGGCGTGGCGGTAGGCTTCCATCTCCAGGCTGCTGATGCCGATGATGGGGACGGAGAGGCTGAAAGCCAAACCTTTGGCCGTGCTCAAGCCCACGCGCAGGCCGTTAAAGCTGCCGGGGCCTTTAGCCACGATAACGCAGCTGGTATCCTTGATGCTGACCTTAGCTTCGTCCAGAAGTCGGGTGAGGCGGGGCAAAAGCTCGACGCTGTGGTTTCGCCCGCAGCGCCAGCTAGTTTCAGCCAGCACCTTGCCGTCCCGGGCTAAAGCCAGGCTGGCGGTATCGGTTGAGCTGTCTATAGCTACTAACATTATTTTAGTTGCGCCACCATTTCGCGGTAGCGTTTGCCCGACGGTTTGAGCTTGAGGCGGCGCTCATTATCAGAGATATATTCCATTTCGATGAGCAGGTTTTCGGGGGGCAACAGGCTCAGAGCCTTTTCCGCCCACTCCACCACCGAGACGCCCTGGCCGTAGAAGTATTCATCTAAGCCTAGCTCGGCAATCTCCTCTAAATTTTCCAGGCGGTAGAAGTCCACATGATACAACGGCAGCCTTCCGTAGAGCTCCCTGACCAGCATGAACGAGGGGCTGGCGGCGTACTCATCAATGCCCAGCCCCCAGGCGATGCCCTGGGTGAGGCAGGTCTTGCCCGCCCCCAGCTTGCCCACCAGCAGGATGACGTCACCGGGCCGGGCTATTTTGCCGAGGCGGGTGCCGAAGTGCTGCGTCTGCTCGGGGCTGCGGGTGGTTAATTCTAATGAGTTCATCGCTGGTCGAAATGCTCCCAGCCCGCCTTTTTCAGCTTGAAGGGATTGCCCGCTTTATCGACCAGGCTTACGCCTTTACCAGCGACAATTTCGCCGATAGGAGTTATCGGGCAGGAAGCCGCTTTCTTTACCTTATCTATGACCTCGGCACTGGCGGTGAATAAAAGCTCGTAGTCTTCGCCGCCGGACAGCGCCAGTTCCAGGGCTCTCTCGCTAAACGCGGTCTTAACCGCAGGCTCGACGGGGACGCGCTCGACCTCGATGTGGGCGCCGACCTGGCTGGCTTTGACTATCTGGGAGAGGTCGGCCACCAGCCCGTCGCTGATGTCTATAGCCGTTTTCACCCCCTGCTCGACCAGCAAAAGCCCCTCGGCGATGCGGGGGGTGGGGTGGAGAAAGGCGTTCTTTAAGCGGGTGTCGGCTTCGGGGTCGAGACGGCGTTGGCTCTTTAATAGCTCCATGCCGGCTGCGGCGGCACCCAGCTTGCCGGTGACGGCTACTGTTTCTCCGGGTCGGGCGCTTGAGCGGGTTAGTATCTTTTGGGCCGGGCTGCTGCCCAGAATAGTTATAGAGATGGCGACCATGGGGGCGCGGCTGATATCGCCGCCGACGATGGTTAGGCCGTATTGCTTGGCCAGATTGAGCATGCCGTTATAGAGGGCGGCGACATCCTCGACTTCGGTATCATCGGGGAGGGAGAGCGCTACCAGGGCGTAGCGGGGGATGCCGCCCATAGCGGCAATATCGCTTAAGTTAACTGCCAGCGCCTTCCCGCCGACATCCGGCCAGGGGGTTGTTTCCGGGGTGAAGTGGACACCTTCAATGAAGGAATCGACGCTGGCCAGTTGTATCGAGTCGTCGCCCCGCCAGGCGGCGGCATCGTCGCCGATGCCGATGAGCAAGCGCTCGTCGCCCCCGCCCGCCATTTTGGCCAGGAGGTCGATGAGCCCGAATTCCCCCAACTCCGAGACCTTCACGGAAAAATTATAGCACGGCTGTATTTGGGGTCACAAGGGAGGGGG
>SOKR01000085.1 GCA_004375675.1 Dehalococcoidia bacterium | reverse complement strand
TCTTCAGCCTCGGGCCGGGTGGTCTCGGGGAGAATATCGCCCCGATAGACCCAGGCCTTGACCCCGATTCGCCCCAGTGTGGTGCGCGCCTCGGTAAATCCGTAATCGATATCGGCCCGCAGCGTATGCAGGGGCACCTGCCCCTGGTGCATAACCTCGCGGCGGGCTATCTCGGCACCACCCAGCCTGCCGGAGCAACTGATTCTCATTCCCTTGGCTCCGGCCTGCATGGTGCGGAACATCGCCTGCTTCATCGCCCGTCGGAAAGCCACCCGGTGCTCGATTTGTTCCGCCACCGCCTTGGCTACCAGGTAGGCATCCAGCTCGGGCTGCTGGACCTCCAGGATACTCAGTTGAATCCTCTTGCCGATAAGGGCTTCCAACTGCGCCCTCATCTCATCGACCCGCTGCCCCCCTCGCCCGATGACGACGCCGGGGCGGGCGGTATGGATGGTTATGGCGACCTTATTCGCCTGGCGTTCTATTTCCACCAGGGAAATACCAGCTTCGGCATATCCGGCATCAATAGCCTTCCGAAGCTGGAGGTCTTCCTGCAAGAAGTCGATATAGTTCTTGTCAGCATACCACTTGGCCTGCCAGTTGCGTATGACCCCTAGCCTAAAACCGAAAGGGTGGACCTTACGACCCAATTACTCTTCCTCCTCAGCGACTACGACGGTAATATGGCTGGAACGCTTGAGAATACGGTTAGCTCGCCCCCTTGCCCGCGGGCGAAACCTCTTTAACGTCCTCGCCTCGCCGGCAAAGATATTTACAATCCTCAAATCGGCCGGTTCCATCTGGAAATTATTCTCCGCGTTAGCCGCGGCTGATTTTACCACCTTGGCCACCACGCGGGCGGTGGGGGTAGGCGTGAACTGAAGCAGGATTAATGCCTCGTCCACCTTCTTGCCCCGCACCATATCCACCAGCGGGCGCACCTTGCGCGGCGATATGCCGGTATCTTTAGCTACGGCTCTCACTTCCATTTATACTCTAAGGCCTCTTCCTTATCTGGGTCACCTTTTCCCCCCTGGAGCCGTGGCCCCGGAAGGTTCGGGTCATGGCGAACTCGCCCAGCTTATGCCCCACCATATTCTCGGTAATGAAGATAGGCACATGCCGCCGCCCGTCGTGGACGCCGATGGTAAGCCCCACCATTTGGGGCAGGACGGTAGACCAGCGCGACCAGGTCTTTATTACCACCTTCTCCCCGGAGCGGCTCAGCGCCTCTACTTTCTTGAGCAGTTTGGCGTCAATCGCCGGGCCTTTCTTGGTTGACCTTGACATTTTTTACTTCCCTCTACGCTTGACAATCATCCTGTCGGAAGCCTTGGCCTTGCGCGTTCTGTATCCCAGAGCTGGCTTACCCCAGGGTGTTTTCGGTCCGGGCAAGCCTATCGGGGCTTTGCCCTCCCCACCCCCGTGGGGGTGGTCGCGGGGGTTCATCGCCGAACCCCTTACCGTAGGCCGCCAGCCCATCCAGCGCTTGCGGCCCGCCTTGCCCAGATTAACACTACGATGGTCGACATTACCCACCTGGCCGATAGTGGCCAGGCAATCGATACTGATACGCCGCACCTCACCCGAGGGCAGGCGCACCAGGGCGTATTTGCCTTCCTTAGCCATCAGCTGAGCGACAACTCCCGCGCTGCGCACCAGCTGCCCCCCTTTCCCCACCTCCATCTCGATGTTATGTATCAGGGTGCCCGTGGGGATTTGCTTCATGGGCAGGGCATTGCCCGGTTTTACCTCGGCATCAGCGCCCGACTTTATGCTATCGTCCACCTTAAGCTCATTGGGGGCGAGTATGTAACGCTTATCCCCATCGGCATAGTAGATGAGAGCGATACGAGCCGAGCGATTGGGGTCGTATTCAATGGCGGCAACGCGGCCCGGGACGCCCAGCTTATCGCGCTTAAAGTCCAATATGCGCAGCCTTCGCTTGGCTCCCCCGCCGCGGTGGCGCACTGTTATCCTTCCCTGGTTACTCCGTCCCGCCTTCCTCTTTAAGGGTGCAAGCAGCGACTTCTCCGGCTTACTCTTGGTTATTTCCTCAAAGCTGGAGCCGGTCATGCCCCGTCGGCCGGGAGATGTGGGACGATATTGCTTTAGTGGCACCTAGACCCCCTCGAATAGTTCTATTTTATCTCCGGGTTTAAGCGTGACAATCGCTTTCTTCCAGGACGGGGTCATCACCGGTCTTCCCCGCATCATCCGCTTCCGCCCCGGCACGGTCATCACGTTAACCCGGGTCACGTCAACCTTAAACGCCTTCTCCACCGCCAGCTTAATCTGGTCCTTGTTAGCCACCGCGGCAACCTCAAAGGCGTATTTGCCCTGAGGCGCCTGGATAGCGGTATTCTTCTCCGTCACCAGGGGACGGCGCAATACCTCAGACAGATGCATGGCTGCCCCCCCAGAGCCTCTCGGCGCGGCGCACCGCCGACTCCGTCATCAATAACATCTTATAGGACAGAATATCAGCCACGCTTAAGATATTGGCGGGCAGGGTCTTAACCCCCGCCAGGTTGCGGGCCGACTTGACTAAATTCTCCTCCGGTATATCGGTAACGATAAGGGCTGAGGAATCCACCCCCAGCGCCGCCAGCACCCCGGCCATCTCCTTGGTCTTGGGCTGGTCGAGCTTGAGCTCTTCCATGACCCTAAGCTCTTTGTCCCTAGCTTTAGCCGAGAGCACGCACCTTATCGCCAGCTGGCGCATCTTTTTGGGCATGTCCTGGCGGTAGTCCCTCGGCTTAGGGCCAAAGGTAACCCCGCCCCCCCGCCTTATCGGCGACTTGCGGCTGCCCGCCCGCGCCATGCCGGTGTGCTTCTGCCGGAAAATCTTGGCCGTGCTGCCGGTTACCTCGGCGCGGGTCTGGGTGCTGGCAGTGCCCTGGCGGGCATTCGCCCGCTGCCTGACCAGCGCCTGGTGCACCACCGCCTCGTTAAAGGGCACGGCGAAGACGCTATCGCTCAGCTCTATATTCCTAACCACCTCACCAGCGAGGCTGTAAACCGGAACTTCCACTGTCTTTATTGCTTCTCCTCCCGTTTCTCGATGAGCACCAGCCCGTTCTTGCCGCCGGGAACAGCTCCCCTGACCAGCAACAGGTTGCGCTCCGGATCGGCTTTATATACCTTCAGGTGACTAACCGTCACCCGGTCGGTACCCATATGTCCCGCCATACGCTTCCCCTTGAGCACTCTACCCGGCGAGGTCGTCGCCCCGATAGAGCCGGGGGCGCGGTGGCGGTCGGACTGCCCGTGGGTCTTGGGGCCGCCGGCAAAATGATGCCGTTTTACCACGCCGGCAAAGCCCTTACCCTTGGAGACACCGGTAACATCAACCAGGTCGCCCTCCTTGAACAGCCCCACGTCCACCTTATCCCCAACCTTAATCTCCTCGGTGTCAGCCACCCTGAATTCCCGAAGATATTGGAACTGCCCCAGCTTCTTGAGGTGCCCCTTGCGGGGGGAGTTAAGCCGTTTAGCCTGGCCGAAGCCAAGCTGGGCAGCTTTATAGCCTTCTTTATCTGCCGTTTTAACCTGGGTCACCACGCAGGGTCCCGCTTCGATAGCGGTCACCGCTTCGGCTTCGCCCGATTCGGTGAACACCTGCCCCATGCCCAGTTTTCGGCCAATGATACCTTTAACCATATCTTAAAAACCCTATGACTTAATATCTATCTCCACCCCGGCCGGTAGATTCAGGCTGCTCAGGGCGTCGATAGTCTTGGATGTCATCTCCACAATGTCGATTAGTCTTTTATGCGTCCGAATCTCGAACTGCTCCTGCGAGTCCTTGTCGATAAAGGGGGAGCGGATAACGCTGAACTTCTGAATACGGGTGGGCAGCGGCACCGGTCCCACGACCACCGCCCCCGTCCTCTCCACGGCGGCTACGATTTGCTCCACCGACAGGTCGAGAATCTTATGGTCGTAACCCTTTAGTTTAATACGAATCTTTTGTTTCGGCATGCTTTACCTCTTTTATCTGGCCATCGCCTTTCCCGTTATCTGGTCGGCCAGTTCGGCTGGCACCTCGTCATAGTGAGCGAACTCCAGTGAGTAAGCCGCCCGGCCCTGCGTTAGCGACCGGAGATTAGTGGCGTAGCCAAAAGTCTCGGCCAGGGGTGCCCGGGCGCGAATAACCGACAGTACATCACGCGCCCCGACGGACTCGATATGTCCCCGTCTGGAGTTGAGGTCTCCCATTATATCACCAAGGAACTGCTCCGGTGCAACTATTTCCATTTTCATAATCGGCTCCAGCAGCACGGGCTTGGCTTTAGCCACGCCGTCCCGCAGCGCCATGGAACCGGCCATCTTAAAGGCTATGTCCGAAGAATCGACCTCGTGATAGCTGCCGTCGTAAATGGTGGCTTTGACATCCACTAGCGGATAGCCCGCCACCACCCCCGTCTCCATAGCCTCTTTAATGCCGACCTCGGCGGCGCGAATATACTGCTTGGGCAGAGCCCCGCCTTTAATGCGTTCGACGAACTGAAAACCGCCGCCCCGCTCCATAGGCTCAAATTTGATAAAGACATGGCCGTACTGGCCGTGCCCGCCGCTCTGGCGGATGAACTTGCCTTCCACCTCCACCGGCTGGGTAATCGTTTCTTTATAGGATACCTTGGGCTTGCCTACATTGGCTTCCACCCCGAACTCGCTGACCAAACGGCTTACCAGGAACTCCATGTGAAGCTCGCCCATCCCCGAAATAACCGTCTGCCCCGCCTCCTGGTCGTAGGTCACGCGGAAGGTGGGGTCTTCCTCGGTCAGCCTTTGTAGGGCT
>SOKR01000009.1 GCA_004375675.1 Dehalococcoidia bacterium | reverse complement strand
CCCACCCAATACCCACCCTACAGAGGTGTCACCTCTATAGACTTCTCGCCCCGCCCCTGGGTTATGTTCCCCACTTTCCGGGGTGTCCAAGAGGGGCAAAGCCCCTCTTTACCTTAAAAGGGCGGTGGGCGGGAATAGATAAAATCGGGGTGGGGGGGCACCCTATCTTAGTTTGCCCCCAAAATCCCCAAAATGTGTCCGGGGGCATTGACCAAACAGAATAATTAGGATACACTTGAGGTATAGTAGCGCTATTCGCCGTTGCTTTATAGCGCTAGTCCTTCTGTCCAATCTGCTTTCGCGCAAAATCGTCAACCATAGATGCTTATCTGCCAGCGCAGCTAAGCAGGGGGAGGGAAAGATGAAGAAGAAGACGGAACAAACGAATGTAGGCTTCAATCTGCTGCGTGCCCGCCTGGAAAGCGAGCAAAAGCGGCTCAATGAAGAATTAGAACAGCTTAAATCCAGCGTCCGTCCGGCTAACGAACGGCGTGAGGGCAGCCCCTTCGGCAAACGGGAAGAGGAGGCTACCGAGAGCTTTGAGCTGGAAAGGCGGCTGACCCTGGAAAAGAGGCTTAGAGACCAGCTGGCTGATGTGGGACATGCCCTGCAGAAGTTCGAAGACGGGACCTACGGCTTATGCGATAACTGCGGCAAGCCGATAGACCCGGCCCGAATGGAGGCGCTGCCCCGGGCCAGTCTGTGCCTGGACTGCAAGGCGCGCCAGGCAAAGGAGGCGAAAGGTAAGTAATCTCCGGGACAGGCGCTGGCAGCTAAGCTTCTTCCTTATCGCCTTCGGCGTGCTGGTTGCCGACCAGCTCACCAAGCTCTGGATAAGGTCCACTCTGGATATCGGTGAGGTGCTGTGGCAGGCGGGAATCTTCAGTATAGTCCGTACCAAGAATACCGGCGCCGCCTTCGGCTTATTTCAGGAGCATTCCTTCGTCATAGCCATAGTCGCCTTCGTCGTCATTGCCCTGGTGCTCTTCTATGTCCTCTGGGCTCATCGCCGCTACCCCCTTTTCGTTGGCCGCCTGGGTTGGGTGGCGCTGGGCCTGATTCTGGGCGGTATCATCGGGAACCTCATTGAAAGGGTATGTAATCTAGTTGACCCGTCGCGCTTCGTCGGCGTTACCGACTTCATCAGCGTCGGCTGGTGGCCCTCGTTCAACATTGCCGATTCGGCGCTGGTGGTGGGCACAATTCTCCTGGCTTACTCCCTGCTGCTCATGATAATAAAGCCAGATTCGTCGGCTTGAGAAGTCATGGACAAGTCATATAGCCTTACCGCTGATGAGGGGGACACCCGCCTCGACAAATATGTCTGCGCTAGAGTACCCGAGCTTTCCCGCACACGGGTGCAGAAGCTCATTGCCGCGGGCAATATCACCGTCAACGGGCAGCCGGCCAAGCCCGGGCTCAGGCTCAATATCGGTGATAAGATTGACATTGATATTCCCCCCACCCCGCCCCGGGAGCTGAAACCCGAGGCGATTCCCTTAAAAATTATCTACGAAGACGATGACCTCCTGGTCGTCGATAAGCCGGCCGGTCTAACCGTCCACCCCGCCCCGGGCCACCCCGCCCATACCCTGGTCAACGCCATCCTGGCTCACTTTCCCCACCTGGCTGATGTCGGCGATTCACTGCGCCCCGGTGTCGTCCACCGCTTGGACAAAGATACCTCGGGCGTGATGCTGGTGGCCAAGAACAGCGCCGCCCAAGCTGACCTCGCCCGCCAGTTCAAGTCCCATTCCGTAACCAAGGCTTACTTGGCGCTGGTCAAGGGCAGGCTGGAGCCCGAGAACGGCATTATCGAAGCCGATATCGGCCGTGACCCCCACAACCGCAAGAAAATGGCGGTGGTGGCGGCGGGCAGGAAAGCCCGCACAGAGTATCGTGTTATTAAATATATCGGCGGCTACACCCTGCTTGAGATTATGCCCGAAACCGGGCGCACCCACCAGATAAGGGTGCACCTGGCGGCAATCGGCTTTCCCGTGGTCGGGGATAAGGTCTATGGGGTAAAATCCCCCTTTTTAACCCGCCAGTTCCTCCACGCCTCTCGTTTGGGCTTTAAGCTCCCCTCCACCGGCGAGTATGTGGAGTTCGAGTCCGAATTGCCCCCCGATTTAGAAAAGGCACTGGAGGCTATTGGCTAGGGTTTTTCGTCCCACCCAATACCCACCCTACAGAGGTGTAACCTCTATAGACTTCTCTCCCCCCACCTAGAATGTCGCCAAATTAGATGGTAGAATGGGTGACAGGATAAGGGGAAATGGAAGTTGATAAAGTTCTAGAGAGACTCGACTTTCTGATTGGAAGTGGTAATACAGTTTTGTCTTCATGTAGTTTGCGAGAAAGAGGTATAGATGTGGATGCTGTCGGGGTGTTTAGCCTTTGGCGGACAAGCTCTTTAAGTTTTCTAAATGCTTTCCCTCCCGATTACATTTACTACCGTGAATTTGAGGCACGTTGCAAGGATTTATCCTTAGAGGACGTTGAGCACGGGATGGGAGTTTTACAAGCGGCAAGAGATGATATAGAGGGTGGTTATCTCCAGAAAGTTGAGACGCTTGTTTCTGCTAAAGTCTTTAATGATTTTTTGGAGATGGCCGAACATCTTTTGGATAACGGTTATAAAGACCCAGCAGCCTCGCTGACAGGAGCAGTCCTTGAAGATGGTCTTCGGCGCATTTGTGGTAATAATGATGTTACCGTGAAGTCCGATGATAATATAAGTTCATTGAACAAAAAACTTGCTGACAAAAGAAGTGTATATAATCGCCTTAAACAGAGAGAAATCGAAGTATGGAACAAATTGCGTGACTATGCTGACCATGGTCATTTTAAGCAATATACAAATGATGATGTGAAAAACATGCTTGAGGGAGTTAGAAATTTCTTAGATTCTCAACTAGGTTAGGAAGGTTCTTAAATGACCAAACCAGTCCGGGTCCGCTTTGCCCCCAGCCCCACCGGTTATCCCCACGTGGGTAATATCCGCACGGCTTTATTTAACTGGCTCTTCGCCCGCCGCTACGGCGGCAGCTTTATCGTGCGCATTGAGGATACCGATGTCACCCGCAAGGTGAAGGGGGCGGAGAAGGGCATACTGGATTCCCTGCGCTGGCTGTCTCTGGACTGGGACGAAGGCCCCGATGTGGGCGGCGACTATGGCCCCTACTATCAATCGCAACGCCTGAAACTCTATAAGTCAGCCGCCGAGAAGCTCGTCGCGCAGGGGGATGCCTACTACTGCTATTGCTCCCCGGAGCGCCTTGACGCCATGCGCGCCGAACAGGTCAAACGCAAGCAGCCCCCCGGCTATGACCGCCGCTGCCGCGAGCTTACCCCCGAAGAGAGAGCCAAAAAGCAAGCCGAGGGCATCGTGCCCGTGGTGCGCTTTAAGGTCCCATTGGAGGGGCAGACCCGCTTTAAGGACCTGATATACGGCGATGTCGTCTTCGAGCACAGTACCCTCGACGACTTTATCCTGCTCAAGTCGGACGGCTATCCCACCTACCACCTGGCTAACGTCGTCGACGACCACGCCATGGAAATAAGCCATGTCATCCGCGCCGAAGAATGGATATCGAGCACCCCCCGCCACCTCCTTTTGTACCAGGCGCTCGGCTTCGAGCCTCCGGAGTTCGTCCACCACCCCATGATACTGGGCCCCGACCGCGCCAAGCTGAGCAAGCGGCACGGCTCCGTCTCCATACTCGACTACCGCGAGCAGGGCTACCTGCCCCAGGCCATGTTCAACTTCCTGGCCCTCATCGGCTGGTCCCTGGACGACAAGACCGAGATAATCCCTCGCCAGGCGCTGGTCGATAACTTCTCCCTGGAACGAATCGGTAAGACCGGGGCAATATTTAACCGCGAAAAGCTGGACTGGATGAACGGCGTCTATATCCGCAGCCTTACCCCCGACGAGTTCTTCGACGCGGTGCAGCCCTACCTGATGACCGATATCGCCGCCGGCGAGGCGCTAATCGACAGCGAAGACTATGTCAGGGAAATTTTACCCCTGGTGCAGGAGCGCGCCAAGAAACTGCTCCAAGTCGTTGAGCTGACCAAGTTCTTCTTCGTCGAAGAGCTCGACTATAAACCCGACATGCTTATCGGCAAGAACATGGACAATAATTCCACCGTTAAAGCGCTGAAGGCGGCGCAGGATAAACTTAAGCCCCTGAAGGCCTTCGACACCGACTCCCTGGAAGCCGTTCTCCGCCCCCTGGCGCCGGAGCTGGAACTCAAGACGGGCCAGCTCTTCAGCGTGCTCAGGGTAGCCGTTACCGGCGAGACCGCCGCCCCGCCCCTCTTCGAGACCATGGCGGTGCTGGGCCGGGAGCGCTCTCTCCGGCGTATTGCCGCCGCGCTATCGAAGCTATGAACAGGCAAGGCTCGGCCTTATCCGGCTACCGCGTCCTCGACTTAACCGATGAGAAAGCCAGACTCTGCCCCCGCTTTCTGGCCGATATGGGGGCGGAGGTCATCCGTCTGGAGAAACCGGGCACGGCCTCTTTTCACTGGGAGAACTTAGGCAAGCAGTCCGTAACCCTGGACATAGAGCTAGAGGCGGGGCAGAAGCTATTTACCAAGCTGATTGAAAAAGCCGACGTCCTGGTGGAAAGCCGCCCCCCGCGCTATCTAGAAAAGCTGGGTTTAAGCTACCTCCATCTTAATAAAATCAACCCCCGCCTCATTATGGTTTCCGTCACCCCCTTCGGCCGGGACGGCCCCTACCGCGACTATAAATCCTGCGATTTGGTCGCCAGCGCCCTGGGCGGCCAGCTCTGTGTCACCGGCGAGCCGGGAAAGCCCCCGCTGAAATCTTTCGGCAACCAGAGCTATTATCTCGCCTCTATCTTTGCCGCCATCGGCGTCCTGCTGGCGCTTTATCGCCGCCATAGCTCGGGCAAGGGCCAGCATATCGATAT
>SOKR01000048.1 GCA_004375675.1 Dehalococcoidia bacterium | reverse complement strand
CGATGCCGCTGGAGCAGCCGGCGATGATGCTCAGGGTGCCGGTGGGGGCGATGGTGGTGCAGGAGGCGTTGCGCATCTTAGGGCCGCCGGGCACATCGTAGATGCTGCCCTCAAAAGCGGGAAAGACGCCTCGCTCCTCCGCCAGGCCCGCCGAGGCTTTATCCGCCTCGTCGTGGACGAAGCGCATGACCTCGGTGCCTACCTTGAGCGCCTCCTCCGAGTTGTAGGGGATACCCAGCATGAGCAGCATATCGGCAAAGCCCATCACCCCCAACCCGATCTTCCTCGACTTCCTGGTCATATCCTCTATCTGGGGCAGGGGGAACTTGTTGACATCGATAACGTTATCCAAAAACCTGACGGCGGACTTGACCGTCCTGGCCAGGCGGGGGTAGTCAATCTCGAACTTGCCGTTGCTGGATTTAAGCATCCGCGCCAGGTTGATGGAGCCCAGGTTGCAGGACTCGTAGGGGAGGAGGGGCTGCTCGCCGCAGGGGTTGGTGGACTCGATCTCACCCAGCTGGGGGGTGGGGTTGTCCTTGTTTATGCGGTCGATAAAGACGATGCCGGGGTCACCGGTGCGCCAGGCCATATCCACGATTTTATCGAAGGCCTCACTGGCGTTGAGCTTTTTCACCACCTTTTTGGTGCGGGGGCTTAGCAGGTCGTATTCAGCGCCCGTCTTGACCGCCTCCATAAACTCGGTGGTCACCGCCACCGAGATATTAAAGTTGGTCAGCTTTCGGGGGTCCTCCTTGGCGGTAATGAACTTCATGATATCGGGGTGGTCAACGCTCAAGATGCCCATGTTGGCCCCCCGCCTCGTCCCCCCCTGCTTGGTGACATCGGTGGTGGTGTCGAAAACCTCCATGAAGGAGACGGGGCCGCTGGCTACGCCCGAGGTGGACTTGACGAAGTCGCCCTCCGGCCTTAAGTGGCTGAAGGAAAAGCCGGTGCCGCCGCCGCTCTTATGGATGAGGGCAGTGTACTTTACCGCGTCGAAGATAGACTCCATGGAATCACCGACGGGAATGACAAAGCAGGCCGAAAGCTGTCCCAGTTCCCGCCCGGCATTCATCAGTGTGGGGGAGTTGGGCAGGAATTCCAGGTCGGCCATGAGCTGGTAGAATTCGTCTTCCCGGGCCTTAACGTCGGCCTTGGGGTTATAGCTAAGCTCAGCGGCGGCTATAGCCTCAGCCACGCGGTGCAACATCTCCTCCGGAGTCTCGACCACCTTGCCCTGTTTATCTCTCTTGAGATAGCGTTTCTCCAGGACACGAAGAGCGTTTTCGCTAAAGTTAATGCCCGATGAGGGCTGTACCTGCGGCTGAACGACAGTGGTTGTTTCCATCTGAGGCTGGACCTCCTCTCGTTTGGCTGGCTCTTCGGCCTGTAAGATTTCTTCGACCATAGATTGAATTTCCCCGTTGCTGAGCAGGCGGCTGGTGCGGCGGGGTTTGATAACCAAGTCTTCCATCCCCGGCAGGGGCTGTGCCACTGTTTCCTTGGCCACCAGGGATGGCTTTTGTTCCAGGTGCTCGATAACCTGGGAGGTGAGTTGCTCGACGCGGCCTCTATCCGATATGCCCATAGACTCGGCAATCTTAAAGATAGCCCGAGCAATCTGGTTGCGGTCGACCCGCAACTGCGGGCTGGCGGCTTTATTCCTGGCCGGGCTCATGTCCGCCTCCTCCGTCGGTTTTTGTCCACACCCGCCAGTTTCTCATCGGGGAGGAGGGGCAGCTGGCTGGAGGGGGTAGAAGGCTCGGCTTCAGCGTCGAGCAGGGTATCTACTTCCTGTTTCAGAGTGGTGATATCGGCGAAATCCCGGTAGACGCTGGCGAAACGGATGTAGGCAATGTGGTCCAGGTTTTTCAGCCTTTCCATCACGATGTCGCCGACGACGGTGCTTGGTATCTCCGCCTTGCCCAGCTGGTAAAGCTCAGCCTCGATATCGTCAACCAGCTTTTCCACGATGCCCATCGGTAGCGGGCGCTTTTCACAGGCTTTGCGGATACCGCTCAAGAGCTTTTCGCGGTCGAACTCTTCGCGCCGCTCGTCTTTTTTAATAACGAAGAGGCTGGCGGGCTGTAACCGCTCGTAGGTGGTAAAACGGGCGTCGCAGCCCAGGCACTGGCGCCGACGGCGTATGCCCTCGTTCACTTCACGGGAGTCTATAACCTTGTCTTCACTATGACCGCAATAGGGACAGTTCATCGCCAATCACTACCTTATATTGTGCAACAGGAGAAAGATACCACAACATATAGTGTTTGTCAAGGACTTTTAACCCCCTTTGACCCCGATTTCTAAGACAAAGAAAAAAGGCCGCAGAGCAAGAGCGCTCCACAGCCTTTTTAGCCGGTATCTTCCGTTATTGCCACTGGACCTACCTCTAAGGCGCGCCTGGCGGAGTATGTATTAGTTTAGTCGACGGCGTAATCGGTTGGCGCCGGTGACTAAACAGGGGGCGGCGCAAGAAAGCGGGAACGTCCAGCTCCTCTTCCTTGCCTCTTAAGCCCCTGAGCAACTCGTTGAACTCCTCTTCCCGACTGACGCCAGCCATTCCCAATTTGGAAGCAAAGCCGGTGGCAATTAGGGTTAGCCTTATCTCCTCACCCATACTCGGGTCTTGAGCCACGCCGAAGATGATATTGGCTTCGGGGTCTACCGCCGCCTTGATGACGTCGGCGGCTTCGTTAACCTCGAACAGGGTAAGACCGGTGCCGCCGGCGACATTGAAGAGCACACCGTTAGAGCCCTCAATGGAAACATCCAGCAGCGGGCTGGCCAGGGCTTCGTTTGCCGCGTCGACAGCCCGGCTCTTGCCTGAACCCACTCCCATGGACATCCAGGCCGGGCCGGCGTCCTTCATCACCGCCTTAACGTCAGCGAAGTCAAGGTTTATCAGCCCGGGTACGGTGATAACCTCGGCGATAGCCTGGACACCGTGGCGCAGCACGTCGTCGGCCAGCTTGAAGGCATTATCCACCACCGTCTGCTGGTCGCAGAGGTCGAGCAGTCGGTCGTTGGGGATGATGATCAGAGTATCGACCTTGCCTAAGAGTCGGACAATGCCTTCATCAGCTACCTCGGTGCGGTGGGCGCCTTCGAAGGCGAAGGGCTTGGTGACCACGGCGATGGTTAGCGCCCCGGTCTGCTTGCTTGCCTCAGCCACCACCGGAGCGGCGCCGGTGCCGGTGCCACCACCCATACCGCAGGTGATAAACACCATGTCAGAGCCTTCAAGAATCTCGACGATTTCGTCGCGGCTCTCTTCGGCTGCCTTCTGGCCCAGGACATGGTCACCGCCCGCGCCCAAGCCTTTGGTGAGCTTTTCACCAAGCTGGACGCGGACAGGGGCTTCGGTAATAGACAGGGCCTGGGCATCGGTATTCATGCCGATAAACTCCACCCCCTGAATCTGCTCCCTGACCATACGGGTGATAGCGTTGCAGCCACCACCGCCCAAACCGCAGACCTTAATCTTAGCTGGGTTAGGACTGAAGGTTGATTTTGCCATTTCTCCCCCCTCCTTTTTTACTAAATTAGCCGATGTTACAGCTAACGGAACGACTTAAAGAGCCGGGAAACGAAGCGCCGCAAACCCCAACCGAAGCCGCGGCGACCCCAGGTTTGCATTTCCCGATGCTTGGCTCCCCAGAGCAACAGGCCAACGCTGGTGGCGTATGCCGGGTCGTGCAGGACGTCCGAGATACCGTATATACTGCTGGGGATGCCAACCCTTACCGGCAGCTGCAGGGTATTGCGCCCTAAGGCTTCGATACCCGCCAGGTTGGAACTACCGCCGGTGAGCACCAGGCCGTCGGGAACCAGCGTCTCGTAGTCGGAACTGGGCATCTCGAGCACGATAAGCCTGAGCAGTTCTTCTACCCTGGCACGGATGATGTCACAGAGGTCCTGGTGGGAGACGCCGTGCCCGTTGGTGGTCAGGGTATCGCTGCCCGACCCACCCTTGGTCTCATGGACCGGGGCGACGCTGCCGTACTTCTTTTTCATCTCTTCGGCCACGTCGAAGGGCAACCCCAGGCCGATGGCGATGTCCCTGGTTATCTGGTAGCCGGCGACGGGTAGAATGGCGGTGTGCCAGATGCTTCCCTCCCGGAAGATAGCGATATCGGTGGTGCCGCCGCCGATATCAGCCAGGACGATGCCTACCTGCTTCTCATCGGCAGATAGCACCGCTTCGCTGCTGGCTAAAGGCTCCAGGATAAGGTCGTCGATATCGAGCCCGATGCCGCGGACGCACTTTACCAGGTTTTGCACCGAGGTCACGGCGGCAGTGATGATGTGGGCTTCAACATCCAGCCTGAAGCCATGCATCCCTATCGGGTTCTTGACCCCGGCTTGGCCGTCAACGGCGTAACCGCGAGGGATGACGTGCAGCAGCCTCCTATCGACCGGAACCTTGACGCTGCGGGCGGTGGTCAAGACCCGCTTCAGGTCTTCGGAACGCACCAGGCGGTCGTTACGGGTAATGGCGACCACGGCCCGGTTGTTGAGCGAGGTTACATGCCGGCCGGTGACGCCGACGTAGGCCGATTCCACCTTGTAACCGCTGGCTTGCTCCGCCTTCTTCACCGATTCCCGGACTGATTCCTTGGCCTCGTTGATGTTGACCACCAGCCCTTTATGCAACCCTACCGACGGCGTAACCCCCACCCCCACCACGCGGATATTACCCGTTTCGTTCACATCGGCGATAGTGGTGCATACCTTGGTGGTACCAACATCAATAGAAGTTAAAACCCCTCGTTTTTTCATCTGCCCCCTCCTTTTTGAGATATTCGGGTCTCGATTCAATCCTCCCCGAGTGACCTTTCCTCACTCCACGGTAAGATTAGAAGATTGAACTTCTCCGTCACTATTATTTTTTCGACCTATCGGGTCGGTGTCTCACTCTCTTTTCTAAAGCGCACGTTCCACTTGCTGCA
>SOKR01000106.1 GCA_004375675.1 Dehalococcoidia bacterium | reverse complement strand
TGGAGGATTTTCACAATTATCCCCCCTTAAAACTCCCTATATTCGGTCTCAAAACCTGAAATCGGTGCTAAGGTGTCGTAGTGACGAACTTTCTCTTATCGTTTTTGCAGATAATCTGTATAGTGTGGCGACCCGACATAGCCGCCGTAGGCATGCCACCACCCGGGTTGACCCACTGCCCCGCCATGTAGAAGTTATCAAGCCCTGGTAGGGTCTTACTCATGCGTATCATAAAGGTCTTGGTTGTAGGTAGCCATCCCTCGTAGCTGCCCCGCCAGTTACCGGTATACCGCTCCCAGGTCACGGGGGTGGCCACATCGCGCATTTCTACCTGGGCCGCCAGCCCGGGGAAACGCTTATCAAGAGCGGCGACTACCTGGTCGGCTATCTGCTCCTTCTCCGCCTTGTATCGTTCGAGCTCTTTGTATAATTTCTCCCAGTACTCGTAATTCGTGTTGAACTGGACTATTACCACCGTCTTACCCTCAGGTGCCAGGGTGGGGTCGAAATTGTAAATGAGTACGCTGAGAATTTTCTGTTCTTTACCGGCAATAGTTACAGGTTTCTCCAGAGGGAAAGTGAGGCCGCTTACCGAAGGTGGCACATCATCGAATTTACGTGCCACTCCCAGTCCAACATATATTAATGGCGGAAACAACTGGAGATTGTCATAGTAACCACGTATTTTGTCATCGATGTACTTACCGTCAAGCATGTCAAATATAGTTGTACGACCATCGGCGGCTGAGACAACATAACCGGCACGATGTTCCGTACCGTCGGCTAGCCTTATGCCTACGGCCTTATCGCTTTCCACCAGAATTTTTTCTACCCTTGCCTCGCAGTGGAGTTCGCCGCCCAGGTCGAGGTAGCGGCGCTGGATATAGTCGACCAGGGCCAGGGCGCCCCCAATAACATAGCCGGCTGCCTTCTGATTTTGCCAGGCAAGAGTCATGGGCCTGACTAACATGGGCATATCGGTGAAGTCACCCGTGGGGTCTATGTCGACAACCTTACGAAGGAAGGGATTTTTGAATCGCTGAGCGTAGTCGGCTGTGGTAATTTTACCCCACTTTCTTACGAATCTCAGATAGGGCAACATTTTTATCAGCTTGATTTTGTCTACTAGACCATAAAGTTCCTGGGGCTTATCTACCAGCATGTCGAATCGCCCGCAATCACGTACTGCTTTGGTGAACTCACGAATGATGGCTTCATCCTCCGGAGCCAGTTCCATCATCTGCCGTTCCAGGCGGTCGATATCGGAATATATGGTAAAAACCTTACCACTTTCATCTTCAATGAGACTATACTGGTCATGATTGAAGACCTGCCACTCCTGCGCTGCCCCCAGCTCTTCCCAGAACCTGTAAAAGCTAGTTCCCGGTTTGGTGCCCACCAGCCAGTTCATGGCACCGTCGATGGTGTAGCCCTTGCGTTTCCAGCCGGTGCAGACACCGCCAGCTAACTTGTGCATTTCAAAGATAGATGTACGATAGCCGTTCATCTGGCCGTAGCACCCGGCAGACAGGCCGGCGATTCCGCCTCCAATGATAATTATTGACTTTTCAGCCATTTTCCCCACCCTTCCATATCTTCCCCCCCTCGGGCAAAACGAAAAGGTCTTCCCCATCCAGCTTGGCCTGCAATGTCGCCTTCAGGCTCTCGATGGGCACCCGTATCTGCCTCAGGCTGTCGCGCTCGCGGATGGTGACCTGCTTGTCTTCTAATGATTGGAAGTCGACGGTGACGCAAAACGGCGTGCCGATTTCGTCCTGTCGGCGGTAACGCCGCCCGATGCTCTGGGCTTCATCGTAGCTTGTCATCCACTGCTGGCGCAGCTCGGTGTAAACCTCTTTGGCCAATGGCGTCAGCGTCTCCTTACGGCTCAGGGGCAAGACGGCTACTTTGATGGGAGCTATGGAGGGGTGAAGGTGGAGTAGCACGCGAGCTTCGCCGTCGGCGACATCTTCATCATAGGCGTCGCAGAGCACAGCTAAGGCGGTGCGTTCGACCCCCGCCGAAGGCTCGATGATATAGGGGACGATATGCTCCTTGGTCTCCTCGTCGTAATAGCTCAGGCCCTTGCCGCTGGACTTGGCGTGCTGCACCAGGTCGAAGTCGCCGCGGTTGGCGATTCCCTCCAGTTCCGCCCAGCCCATCGGATAGAGGTAGTCAATGTCGTAGCACTCGCGGGCGTAGTGCGCCAGCTCTTCTTTAGTATGCTCACGCAGCTTCAGGTTTTCCTTCCTGATGCCCAGGCTCACGTACCAGTTGAGGCGCTCCTTGACCCAGTAGTCGAACCACTTTTTATCCGTGCCCGGTTTGACAAAGAATTCGATTTCCATCTGCTCGAACTCGCGGCAACGGAAGATAAAGTTGCCCGTGGTAACCTCGTTGCGGAAGGCTTTGCCTATCTGGGCGATGCCGAAGGGCAGCCGCTTTCGGGTGGTATTGAGCACGTTCTCGAAGTTGACGAACATGCCCTGCGCCGTCTCCGGGCGCAAATAGACCACGCTGGCTTCGTCCTCGACGGGCCCGATAAAGGTCTTGAACATCAGGTTGAAAAGGCGAGGCTCGGTCAGCTCGCCGCCGCAGTCGGGGCACTTGTCGCCCTCCAGCTCGTCGCTGCGCCACCTCTTGTGGCAGTTCTTGCATTCAGCCAGCGGGTCGGAAAAGCCCTCGACATGCCCGCTGGCTTCCCAGACCTGGGGGTGCATAAGTATGCTGGCATCCAGCCCCACCATATCGTCGCGCTGCTGTACCACCGCCCGCCACCACGCCTGCTTTATGTTTCGCTTTAGCTCCACCCCCAGCGGCCCATAGTCCCAGCAGCTGGAAAGTCCCCCGTAGATTTCACTGCTGGGGAAGATAAAGCCGCGTCGGCGGCAGAGGGAAACCAGCTTCTCCATATCAACTGTTGACTTGGCTTCAGTCACAAAATCGCTCCTTACTGGTTACGACTGCCCCACTCCCGCCTTATCGCCCGGACAAAGACCACCCCGATAACGATACCCCCCACCACCATAAACATCAGGGCGAATATCCACAAAGGCGGCAGGTGAATATGGTATGCATTGTAAACAAAAATATCGGCTATTGCAAAGCCGAAAACAATCTGGGGCAGGGCTATCATGTTACCCATAAGCGCCACGATGGTCTTCAGGTTTATCTTTGTCCCCTCTGGCGGCCAGAAGCGGCTGGCGAGCCGGGTCATCACAAAGGCGAGAATCAGCGCCACCACGGCCAGCAGAATCTGGGGCAGCAGCGCCAGGACCATGGTCATCAGGGGGCTGAGCCAGCCGTCGGGCTCACCGTTCTCGAAGTGGACGGCGACCTCGGCAGGCAGCAGGTGATAAAAATAGGCGGATAAGCCTACCAGCAGGAGAAGAACGACCAGCGGTAAGACGACATAGCTCCAGCGGAAGGGTAATCCTTCTTTGGTAGTTATATTCTTACCCTCTAGCAGACTTAAAGATAGGGGGCTAACACCTTCATCGGTGATACGATATTTCCCGATAAAGCCAGCTCTTTGGCGGGAATCCCCATAGCAACCCCGATCAACTGGGTAACGAAGAGCACGGGGATATTGTAGTTGGTCTTGAACTGGCTGTTGACCACGCTCTGATAGGCGTCGAGGTTAATCTGGCACAACGGACAGGGGGTAATCAGGCACTCCGCCCCGTGCTCGGTGGCATTCTTAAGCAGCTTATTGACCAGCCCCAGGGCAACCTCCTGCTCGGGCATAACCAAAGAGCTGCCGCAGCAGCGCGCCTTCATCTCCCAATCGACGGCGTCGGCGCCCAGGCTGGTTATAATCTCGTCCAGCGAGTGGGGGGATTCGGGGTTGTCGAAGCCGTCGGGGCGCACCAGCTGGCAGCCGTAGTAAGCGCCCACCTTTAAGCCCTTAAGAGGCTTGGTTACTTTAGCGGCGATGCCGTCGGGGGTAATATCAGTATAAAAAACTTCGACGAGGTGGCGTACCTTGACGCCGCCGTTGTATTTCATCTTGCCCGCCGCCAGCGCCTTGTCCACCTTCTCCTTGAAGTCGGGAAGTTCCTTAAGATAGTCATTGGTTGAGTTCAAAATAACGAAGCAGTTGGAACAGGGCGTTACCAGGTCAAAGCCCCTCTTCTCGGCCAGCGCCAGGTTACGGGTGGCCATAGCCGCCGCCTCCAGCTTATCCACCGACCAGTAGGGCGTGGAGCCGCAGCAGTTCCAGTCTTCGAGCTCGGCAAGCTCCATGTCCAGCTTCTTAGCTACCGGAGCCACCGAAACGCCCAGAGGAGCCGCCGTCGCCTCCGCTGAACAACCAGGGTAATAAGTATAGTGTTTCATTCGGCACCTCCCAGTTCCCTGGCTTTATTCAGGATGGCTTTGAGGCCGCTCATTCCCTTGATTCGGCTGGGCTTAAGCGGCAACCGTTTATGAAAGAACAGGCCCATCCCCACCGGCGCCAGCTTGAGGGCGGCAAAGGGGTTAGTCTTCAAAAAGAGCTTAATCATCATGCCCAGCTCATAGACCCGCCCGTTGCCCCGGGCGGAATCGACGAAGCAGCGGTACATAATCGGCGTGTTGCTCTTTGGGGTGGTTTTACCGCTGCGGATGGCGATAATCTCCAGCGCGTGCATGATGTCGGCGGGCTTAATATCCCGCGGGCAGCGCACCGTGCAGGAATAGCAGGAAACGCAGAACCACATGGAGTTGCTGGAAAGCAGTTCGTCTCTTAAGCCCGCTCTCACCAGGGCAATCACCCGCCGCGGCGGGTAATCCCACTGGTCGGCGGTAGGACAGGAGCCAGTGCAAACCCCGCACTGAATACAGGAATTAATAGCTTCGCCGCCGGGGATGGAGCAGACCTCGTTAACAAAACTCACGTCGGCGGGAGCTTTGACCATTGTCTCGGCCATTTAGACCCCTCCTTTCCTCTATGTCCTAAGGCTGGTTTATACCAGTGCCCCTTCTATTTCAGCCAAAAGTTCTTCGGCGGTAAAGTGCTTG
>SOKR01000110.1 GCA_004375675.1 Dehalococcoidia bacterium | reverse complement strand
ATCAGGCACCTTTCCCTGTTCCTCTCGGCGCTGGGCAAGGGACGGAATATACCCCAGATTGCTCCTAAGTTTTTGAGGCAGATGGTACCGGTGGTGAACGTACCCCCCGCCGGCGTTAAGACCAAGATGAGGGTGGGCTATTTCAGCGGCTGTATGACCGATTTCGTCCTGCCTGAGCAGGGCAAGCGCATAATAAACTTTCTGACCCGTAACGGGGTGGAGGTGGTGGTGCCCCGGGAACAGGGGTGTTGTGGGGCACCGGTGTTTCTGGGGGCGGGCGACTTCGAAACCGGCCGCAAGATGGCTGACGCCAATGTTAAAGCCTTCGAGGGGCTGGACTACGTTATCTCCGACTGTGCCACCTGCACCTCGGCGCTCAAGAGCTATGTCAAGTTTCTGGCCGACACCACGCAGAGAAAGAAGGCTTACGAAAAGTTCGCCAAAAAGGTGAAGGATATTTCTGAGTTCCTGGTTGACGTGCTGGATTTGCCGGTATCGGCCTATAAGCCCTCGGCGGAAGCCAGGGGCAAGAAGGTTACCTGGCACGACCCCTGTCACCTGAGTCGGCATCTGGGGATAACCAGCCAGCCGAGGCAGGTCATAAGGTCAATATCGGGGGTGGAGTATGTCGAGATGCCTAACGCCGACCGGTGTTGCGGGATGGCGGGGGCGTTCAGCTTGCATTACTACGACCTGTCGAAGGATATTGCCGATAAGAAGGCAGCTTCGATTGAGTCCACCGGCGCCGATATCGTTGTCAGCAGCTGCCCGGGGTGTGAGATTCAATTGATTGACAGCGTGGTGCGCAACAAGCTGCCGGTGAAGGTAATGCACATTATGGAGCTTATAGAATAAATTCCTATTTGAGAGCCCGCTGGCAGGTCTCATACCCAAGGTCAAAGGCTTTAAGGTTAACCGGTGCCACTTTAGCCGGGAAGCGTTCCTCGATGGCTTCTTTTATGGTGGCTACCTTTATCGGCAGGCGCTCGGTGCCGAATAATGCCCCCAGCATAACGACATTGGTGGTGAGCAGGCTGCCCGCTGCTAAAGCCAGTTTGGCGGCATCGAGCTGGATTATCTTTTCGGCGGCTTTTTTGAGCTTTTCCATGATTGTCTCCAGACTGGGGTAGCTGCTTTGCCCCAGGGTTACGGTGAAGGGCACGGTTGCCGCCGTGTTGAGTATGTCCAGACTGGACTTGGAGAGGCAGGTGATATTCCTCAACGCCTCCGACGGCTCCATGCCGACCAGAGCGCTGCACTTTCCAGTGGGGATGAGGGGGCCGTAGACATCTTCGCCGAGCCTGATGGCGCTGGTCACCGAGCCGCCCCTCACCGCCATGCCCAGTATCTCCGAGCCTCTGACCTTTAGCTTGTCTTTGACCGCCGCCTCTCCCAGCAGCTCCGACATCAGGATTACACCCTGCCCCCCGACTCCGGTGATAAGTACGTTGAATTCTTTGGTCATTGGCTCACCTCTATTATCGCTTTGTAGGGGCAGACCTGGGCGCAGATTCCGCAGCCGGTGCAAAGCGCCTGGTCGATGATGGTCTTGCCGTTCTCTTTTATTATCGCCGGGCAGCCCAGCAGCTCGATGCAGGCGTTGCATTTACCGCTGCACTTATCCTGGTCTATATAGTAGGGGATAATCGGTTCTTTTCGTTTCCGCTTCTCCCTCTGGTCGATCATGGCGCAGAGCCTCCGGGAAACGACGACGGCGGGACCCTCGAACCTTATGGCGGCTTCTATGGTCTTGGCGGCCGCTTTCAGGTCGAAGGGGTCGACGACCTCGACGAATTTTACCCCGCAGGCCCGGGCGATATCCTCCGGCTTTAACTGGATGGCCTCGTTGCCCATAGCGGTCTGGCCGGTGCCGGGGTGGGGTTGGAAGCCGGTCATGGCCGTGGCCGAGTTATCCAGTATGACCATGGTGATGTTCGCCTTGTTATAGACGGCGTTTATCAGGGGCGGTATGCCGGCGTGGAAGAAGGTCGAGTCGCCCAGGTGGGCTACTATGGGCGCGTTGACGACATGGGCTAGCCCGTTGGCGATGCCGAAGCTGCCGCCCATACAGATGGTGGTATCTACCCCCTCCAGGGGCGGGTTAACCGCTAGACAATAGCAGCCGATGTCACCGGGGTAGATAGCCTCTACATCCTGCCCGTAGTCCCTGGCTACCCTTTTGGAGGCGGTCTTGATGGCGTAGAAAGAAGCTCGGTGCGAGCAACCGGCGCATAGCGCGGGTGGCCTCCAGGGGAGGAGGGGGGTCGTCTCTTCGGCCAGCTTGTCCAGCCTGGCAAAGTCAACCGGCGGCTTGGCTCCGGTAAGCTCAATAACAGCCTCGGTGACCTTCCTCGTGGATAGCTCGCCGACCCGCGGCAGCAGGTCTTTGCCGTGGATTTTAACCGCTATATTATGCTCGCCGGCGATGGCTTTGACCTGAAGCTCGACAAAGGGGTCGACCTCCTCGGTCACCAGCACCTCTTTGACCGATTTCAGCAGCTCTATTACCAGCTCCTCGGGCAGGGGGTGGGGGGTGCCGATTTTGAGTATGGAGACCTTGTCTTCAATCCCCAGCCACTTCAACGCTTCCATGCTGTAGCTGTATGACAGCCCACAGCCGATAATGCCCAGTTTGGCGCCGCGGGCCAGCTTTAGCTGATTATAGGGGAGGGTGTTGGCCGCTTTCTTTATGGCGTCGAACCTTTCCAGCATCAGGGGCTTGTTTATCCTGGCTTCGCGGGGGGTATAGACCAGCCAGTCGCGGTTTTTTACGAACTTGCCCTGTCTTTTCTCCCGCGATATTTCGCCCAGAACTATATCGCTGCGGGCGTGGCCTATCCGGGTTACCGACCTGAGCATGAAAAGCTGCCGGAACTGCTCGGATAGCTTAAAGGCGTCAGCCATCATATCTTTGGCTTCCTGCACGGAAGAAGGCTCGAGGACGGGCATGTAGGCTTGCAGGGCGATATAGCGGTTGTCCTGCTCGTTCTGGGAGCTCCACGCCCAGGGGTCGTCGGCGGAGAGCAAGACCAGTCCCCCCTTAGCCCCGATATAGTTGGCGGTCATCAGCGCGTCGTGAGCCACGTTTACGCCGACATGCTTCATTGATGCCATGGCTCTCACCCCGCAGATGGAGGCAGCCAGGGCAACCTCGAAGGCTACCTTCTCGTTGGTTGACCACTCGACATAGATATCAAGCTCTTTGGCAACTCCGGACAGGGTTTCCAGTATTTCGCTGGAGGGGGTGCCGGGGTAGGCGGCGGCAACCTGGACACCGGCCTCTATAGCCCCCCTGGCGATGGCTTCGTTGCCCAGGACAAACAGTCTTTCTCCCGGGGTGTCGGAAGTTATGGTTAATTCTTTCAAGGGCGGTCTCCTTCCCTGGATTATAGGGAGTAATTTAACTAGCCAGTCATAGCAGTATATCTGATGCTGGGAATGGAATCAAGGATTTAGCCTCGAACTTGTTGCGCTTTAGCCGCAAGTGTTACAATAAATTTGGCTAGGGAAGAGGTATAAATCTATGCCGTTACAGGCCATTGTCGTTAAAGGAGCCCGGGAGCATAACCTCAAGAATATAGATGTGGTTATCCCCCGCGATAAGCTGGTGGTTATTACCGGCGTCTCCGGCTCCGGGAAAAGCTCGCTGGCCTTCGATACCATCTATGCCGAGGGGCAGCGGCGCTACGTGGAGTCGCTGTCGGCTTATGCCCGCCAGTTTTTGGGCCGGATGGAGAAGCCCGATGTCGACTATATCGAGGGCTTAAGCCCGGCTATCTCTATCGACCAGAAGGGTCCCAGCAAGAACCCGCGCTCGACGGTGGGCACGGTGACCGAGACCTACGACTACCTGAGGCTGCTCTTTGCCCGCGTGGGACATCCCCACTGCCCCAAGTGCGGGCGGGAGATAACGGCGCAGACGGTGCAGCAGATTGTCGATGCTGTGCAGAAAATCCCCGCCAAGAGCCGCATCATGATTTTAGCCCCGCTGATAAGCGATCGCAAGGGCGAATACCAGGCGGTTTTCGACGACCTGCGCAAGGCGGGCTATGTCCGCGTTCGCGTCGACGACAAGATTCGCGAGCTGTCCGAGGATATTCAGCTCGATAAATATAAGAAGCACTCCATCGCGGTGGTGGTTGACCGCCTGGTGATGGGAGAGAGCGACCAGAGCCGTATCGCCGATTCGGTGGAGACGGCTATCAAGCTGGGGGCGGGGGTGGTGCTGGTTTCCATTATCGACGGCGAGGAGCTTCTGTTCTCGGAGCACTTTGCCTGCGTGCACTGCGGCATTAGCCTGGGCGAGATCGCCCCCCGCACCTTCAGCTTTAACTCGCCTCACGGCGCCTGCCGTGAATGCAGCGGGCTGGGGGTTAAGCTGGAGATAGACCCCGAGCTGGTCTTGAACAAGAACCTGTCCATCATGGAGGGGGCTATCCGCCCCTGGCAGTTCCACACCTGGTATCTCTATCAGGTGGAGTCTTTAGCCAGTAAAAACGGCTTTTCCCTGCACACCCCGGTCAAGGATTTGACTAAAGAACAGCTCGACCTCATCCTCTATGGGGAGGGGGGAGAGACCAGGGTCTATCGCAACCGTTTCGGCAAGATAAGGCGCCAGCGCGACGGCTTCGAGGGGGTGATACCGGCCCTGGAACGGCTGTATCGGGATACCGAGTCGGAATACTCCCGTGCTAAGATAGAACGCTATATGGTGTCGAAGCCCTGCCCTGTCTGCGAGGGCAAGCGGCTCAAACCGGAGTCGCTGGCGGTGACCATCGGCGGCAAGAATATCGTCGAGGTCAGCGCGATGTCGGTGGCCCAGGCGCTGGACTGGGTGGGGGTGATTGGCGGCAAAGGCAGAAAAGCGGTGCTCAGCCAGCGGGAGCAGACGATAGCCCACCAGATTATCAAAGAGATTCAAGCCCGCTTGAGCTTCCTCAAAGATGTGGGGCTGGGCTATCTTAATCTCGACCGTGCCTCGGCTACCCTGGCCGGAGGCGAGGCGCAGCGCATACGGCTGG
>SOKR01000108.1 GCA_004375675.1 Dehalococcoidia bacterium | reverse complement strand
CCCCCCCCCCCCCCCCCCCCCCCCCCCCCCCCCCCCCCCCCCCCCCCCCCGCGGCCTGCTCCAGTTGCCTTACCAGCTCCCGCATCTCGGAATCGCTTAATGCCTGCCCGGCCCTCACCGCGCTGTGGCAGGCCATAGTGTTGGTGACCGCTTCCGCCCAGTTGCTCTTATCCCCTTCGGATAGAGAGCCCAGCAGTTCCCGTAACATTCCCGCCCAGTCTTTGTCATTGAGTATGGCCGGCACGGCTCTGACCAGGAAGGTCTTGCCGCCAAAAGGCTCGATGGCAAAGCCGAATTCAGCCAAGTCCTGATAATGAGCCCAGAGCTCTGCCTCCTGACGTGGGCTGGTCTCCAGCGGCATAGGCTCCAGCAGCCCCTGGACTTCTATCTCCCGCTGCGCTCTCTGCCTTTCAATCCTTTCGAAAAGGACGCGCTCGTGAGCGGCGTGCTGGTCGATAAGATAGAGCCCGTCGGGACCCTCGGCGATGATATAGCTGTTGTCGAGCTGCCCCAATACCCGCAGCACCGGTAGCGTGGTGACTGGGGTGGGGGGAGAATGGGATAAATCAATGCCAGCCCCGACATAGGTAGGCGATGCCGGCTCCCTTACCACTGAGGAGAATACAGGCTTGCTCGCCGCCTCGACATGGGGTACCGGTGTTTGCTCGGCTAAAGCCTGGCGGACCGCCCGGTAAACGGCACTGAAAACGGCGCGCTCGTTGGCGAACTTCACCTCGCTCTTGGTGGGGTGAATATTAGCGTCCACATCCTGAGCCGGCAGCGAGATATTGATAACCGCCACCGGGTGCCGACCCACCATCAGAAGCCCGTGATAAGCCTCCTCTACCGCCCGCGCCAGCATGCGGCTGTTTACCCAGCGGCGGTTGACGAAGAAGCTCAAGTAACCCCGCCCCGAACGGCTTACTTTGGGCAAACCGACCATGCCCGTTATGCGGGGTGTAGTCGCCTCACTCGAGACCTCTATCATATTACCGGCTATCTCGGCACCGTAGACCTCGGCTATGCTATCCAGCAGCTTACCGCTGCCCGGTGTCCGCAAAGCCATCCTGCCGTCAAGGGATAGGGAAAACTTGACCTCGGGGAAGGCAAGGGCATACTGGCTGACCACGTTGGCGATATGGCTGTTTTCCGTAGCTACCGACTTAAGGAATTTCAGTCTGGCGGGTATCTTGCGGAAAAGGTTGAGCACGCTAACCGTCGTCCCTTTAGAGCGCCCCTTGGTAGTGCGTTCGGCGATGGCGCCGTCCTTCAAGCCGAGATGGGTGCCCGCCTTTTCATCATCGGTGCAGGTCGTCATATCCACCTGGGCTACGGCGGTAATGCTGTGCAGCGCCTCGCCCCGAAAGCCGAGGCTGGCTATAGACTCCAGGTCATCCAGGTCGCCAATCTTGCTGGTGGCGTAGCGCTCGAAGGCGAGCTCCACTTCTGGAGAGGGAATGCCAGCCCCGTTATCGGTTACCTTGATGAGGCTCACCCCACCACCCCCGACCTCAACCGAAATCCGGGTTGCACCCGCGTCAAGCGAATTCTCCACCAGCTCCTTGACCACCGAGGCTGGCCTCTCCACCACCTCGCCGGCGGCGATACGAGCAACCACCCGCGGGGCTAAAGCCTTGATAGGCATAGCTATTCTAACTTTTCCAGCCGGGCAAAGCTGAGAAGCAGTTTTTTGACACCCACCCCGCTGGTGAAAGCCACCACCGCCTCTTTATCGTCCTTCACCGAACGGCAGTTGACCACCACCCCATCGCCGAACTGGGCATGGTGGACATGGTCACCAGGCTTGAGTTCGGGGACATCGGAACTGGGGGTGTTGGGGGCTGGGGTTCTGGTACGGGAAGAATACAAGGGCGGCATGACCCGTCCTTCCTCCCCCTGCCACAAGCCGCCGCTGGCGATAAGACGCTTGGGTATATCGTCCAGGAAGCGCGATGGCGTGCTCGGCGTGCTCGAGCCCATCAGGTTGCGGCGGAAGGCATGCACCAGATAGAGCTTCTGTTTGGCTCTGGTTATGCCCACATAGCAAAGCCGCCGTTCTTCCTCCATCTGTTCCGCGTCGGCAAAGGACTTGAAGTGGGGCAGTATGCCCTCCTCAACGCCGACGATAAAAACCACGGGGAACTCCAGCCCCTTCGCCTGGTGCAAAGTGACCAGGGTGGCGGCATCCACCGTCTCATCAAGCCCGTCCACATCGGATACCAGAGCCACTTCCTCAAGAAAAGCGGACAGTCCCTCGGGGGGAGGCAAATGCCTATATTCAGCGGTGACAGTGCGCAGCTCAAGGACATTCTCCCAGCGCTCCTCGCCGTCCTTGCCACTCTGTAGATAGTGCTCGTAGCCCGATTTTTGCGTAACCATGTCGAATAAGTCAACCAGGTCCAGCTCACGGCTGCGGGTGATAAACTCCTCCATCAAGCCGTGAAAACCGACCAGTGCTTTAACTATGCGAGAGCCAAACGGGGGCGTCTCATCCTCGTTATCCTTTTGTTCGGTGACCAACCGCAGCGCCTCGTACTGAGATATGCCCAGAGACCTGGCCCAGCTGGAAAGCTGGCTTAGGCTGCGCTCGCCGATACCCCGCCCTGGGATATTAATAATGCGGAGGAGGCCTACGCTGTCACTGGGATTTTGCATAACCCTCAAATAGGCGATGATGTCTTTCACCTCACGCCGCTCGTAAAAGCGGGTGCCGGCTACCAGTTTATAGGGCGTCCCGTAACGAATAAAGGCTTCCTCGAGGGCTCTTGACTGGGCATTGGTACGGTACATCACGGCGCAGTCGCCCAGCTTAGCCCTGTCCTCTTTCACCAGCTTTTCCACCTCGCTGACGACAAACTGGGCTTCTTCCTGTTCGGTGTAGGTCTCTACCACGTTGGTCAGCTCGCCCTCTTCATTGTCAGTCCATAACTCCTTAGGCTTGCGCATTTGATTGGTCGAGATTACATGAGAGGCAGTTTCCAGGATGGATTTGGTAGAGCGATAGTTTTGTTCCAGTAGCACCAGTTTCGCCTTGGGAAAATCCTTCTCGAAGCTGAGGATGTTGCGCAGGTCAGCGAACCTCCAGGAGTAAATCGACTGGTCGGGGTCACCGACGACGCATATATTGCACTTCTTGCCGCCCAGCTTCTTTATCAGCTCGTACTGGACCAGGTTGGTGTCCTGAAACTCGTCTACCATGATATGCAGATAGCGGGAGTGGTACTTGTCCAGGGTCTCTTTGCTGTTTCGGAAGAGCTCGACTGCTTTCATGAGCAGGTCATCGAAGTCCAACGCATTACTTTCGGTCAAAAGCTGCTGGTAGTGCTCGTATACCCGCCCCGCTACCTCCTCGAAATAGCTGGTGGTATGCTTGGCATATTCCTTCGGGGCTACGGTGCGGCTCTTGGCGGCGGAAATGGCCGAAGATAGCGCCCGGGGGGCATACTGCTTGGGGTCAAGCCCCAGCTCCTGAAGAGTCCGCTTGAGCAGACTTATCTGGTCGTCGTCGTCGTAGATAACGAACCTGGAGTCAACACCGATAGCCTGGCCATCGCGGCGCAGGATACGGGCGCAGAGGGCGTGAAAGGTGCCGATGGTAAGGTTGCCCAAGGCGGCGCCGATAAGCCGGTTAAGCCTCCCTTCCATCTCCCGGGCGGCTTTATTGGTAAAGGTGACCGCCATAATACGGTGGGGGCTGACGCCGCAGGTCTTAATAAGGTAGGCTACCCGATGGGCGATGACCCTGGTCTTGCCGCTGCCCGGACCGGCTAAGATAAGTACCGGTCCTTCAATGGTTTCAACGGCTTCTTTCTGCGCCGGATTAAGCCCGTCCAGAATATCCATCTACCCTATTATAACATTGGCGGGGTATGAGTGGAAAGGTGGCATTGCATTGACAAACGTCAGCGATGCGCTGAATAACTTCCAGAAAACGGCTGAACTATGGCTGAAGTGGCTTGGTAATCCCCAATAGTTAAAAGCCGCTGGCTAAGCAGCCAGGCCTAAACCTTTATACAAAGCCTTGAAGTCAAACCGCTGTTTCATGATTTCCGCCAGCCTGGGCAGCTTTTTCTCCTGATTGAACTTGGTCATACCCAGAGCCTGCTCAACGCTGTCCATCACAGAAGCCGTATCTTCATCGGTGACAATGACAGGAATGCCCTTACCCTCGGCGCTGTGGAGCACGTCATAAATGGGAGAGCCGTCGCCGCTTATAACCAGGCATTTGGTCGAAGTCTCCAGAGCCGCCAGTTGCATATCCGGACGCTCACCCTTGACCACCACCGCCTTATTATCTTTACGGCCGAAATAGTCGAGGCCAGAGTCCACACTTAAAGCCCCCAGCATATAGTTCTCCACCAGCTCCACCGACTTCCCAGCATCGTTTACTACCTTGCCCTCGACAAGCTCCGCCAGCTCCGCCACCGTCAAACCGAGCAGTGTCCTGTCTTCGGGGATAACCCCCAGAACCACCCCACCCAGCTCCCGCACCGCTTCCATACGGCTCATCGGCACCTTGTTTATCACCACCCCGAGCAGGTCTTCACCGAAACCCTGGTACTTATCGGCTAATTTTGTCTGGAACAAGTCCGGTGAATAGCCCTCGACGACAATGACCTTAGCCTCCAGCGCCTTAGCTACTTCATAAGAGGATTCGACGGACTCGCCGCCCGGCCTTTGCCGCCACACGCCTTCGATAATAACTATATCCTTATCCTTGGCGACCCTGGCATAAGCCTGCTTAACCTTACCGGCCAGCTTCACCTCCCCACCGATAACCGGGCAGAGGTCGTCCACAGGCTCTTTCAGAGACAAAACGCGCTTGATAAAGGCGGTGTCGCTATCGGCCTCTTTGCTCTTGATAGCCGCCACCAGAGGCTTGAAAAAGCCCACCTTCTTGCCCTTGCCCTTCAGATGCCTGCCCAACCCCGCGCAAAGCAGGGTCTTGCCCGCACCCGCCTGTGAAGAGGTTATGTATAAAGCCGCCAAGTTACACCTCCAGCTACCTTATTATATATAGCCCCAAAAGTCTTCGCC
>SOKR01000097.1 GCA_004375675.1 Dehalococcoidia bacterium | reverse complement strand
CGCGCCGAAACCGTCACCTTACCCGGGGTCATTTCCCCGCCGGGGGCGACCACCAGGCGCACGATACCGCTGCCGTCGCGGGCGAATATTGAAGCGGTCTTGGTCGCCATCAGGAAATCGGCGACGCTGATAACCGCCTTGGTAGTAGACTTCTTGGGGATAAGCTGGGAATAGTTAGGGAAGCTCCCCTGAATCAACTGGCTCACCAGCTCGATATCCTTTAACCTGAACAAAGCCTGCCCTTTTTCGGGGTTGACCGTAATCTCCACCGCCTCCTCCTGGTCGGCCATGAGACGGTTCAGCTCGGCCAGGGTGCGCGCCGGGATAATAACCTCGGTCTTCTGGGTGACGGCCTGAGCCAGGGGCAATTTATAGACGGCCAGGCGGAAGCCGTCGGCGGCGGCTAATGTCAGCGTATCGCCGTCGAACTCGGCGTCGACGCCGGTCAGCACCGGCCGGGACTCCTCGGTAGCCGCGGCGAAGGCGACCTGCCCGATGGCCTGCCGCAATGCCTCCACCTCGACTTTAGTGGCAATACCCCCCTCCACCTTGGGCACCGGGGGGAAGTCCTTGGCGTCGATGCCGCTGATGCGCGCCTCGAAGCGGGCGCATTTTAGCCCCAGCGTCTTGGTCTGGGGGGAAAGGTTGATATC
The DNA here is from genome assembly GCA_004375675.1 of Dehalococcoidia bacterium. Taxonomy (GTDB): domain Bacteria; phylum Chloroflexota; class Dehalococcoidia; order Dehalococcoidales; family BS750m-G39; genus E44-bin88. The sequence continues at coordinate 4,469 of SOKR01000097.1, read as the reverse complement.
CACCTTCTCGCTGGGCAGCGAGCTGATAAACTCGGACAAAAGTCGGGCGGGAACGGTAATCGAACCCTCCTCCTCCACCTTGGCCCCGATCCAGCAGCTAATGGCCATCTCCAGGTTGGTAGCGGAAAGCTTTAGCCGCGATTTGTCGGTAGCCAGCAGGACGTTATTGGTTATCGGGAGGGTGGTTCTGACAGCGACCGCTCTCCCCACCACGTTAAGTCCCCGGTCTAAATTCTCCTGAAGGCATGATAACTTCATGACGCACCCCCCAAAAATGAGCTACTTTAGTAGTGTAGTATATACCAATAATCCCGTTTACTCAAGGGTAATATCGCCGCTTTTGCCCCCACTTTTGTGAACTAAGCGGATATTCTCGATGCGCGCCCCCCGGTCAATCCCCTTGACCATATCGTAGACAGTCAGCGCCGTCACGGAGACCGCCGTCATCGCTTCCATCTCCACCCCCGTCCTCCCCGTGTTTTTGACGGCGGCGGTAATCTCCACGGTGCTGTTCTTCTCGTCCAAGTTGAAATCGATTTTGACCTCGTCGATAGGGATGGGGTGGCAAAGCGGTATAAGGTGAGGCGTACGTTTAGCGGCCATAATGCCGGCCAGCTGGGCGACGGCGAGCACATCCCCCTTTTCCACCTGCCCCTCTTTTATCCGCTTAAAGGTCGCCGCCTGCATCTTAACCAGCCCCCTGGCTATTGCCAGGCGCTGGCTTTCGGGCTTGCCCGAAACGTCAACCATTTTGGGTCTTCCCTGCTCGTCCATGTGGCTCAGTTCTTTCATTGACCCCACCTCCCCTTAGGATTTTTTCCCACCCAACACCCACCCTACAGAGGTGTCACCTCTATATACTCCTCTCCCCACTCCGTTTCCCCCTTTGGCAAAGGGGGATTAAGGGGGATTTCCCCCTGCTTTTTATCCCCCCACCTGGGAGAACGGGCGCTGCCGGGGCACATCGCCCTCGGCGATATGGTGCTGCTGCGGCTTATTGGCCACCGCTTCCTCGATGAGCTTTTTCAGGCCCTCGGCGGCAACCCCGCCGCGCAGAGGCTCTTTAAGGTCAACCTCATAGTCGCTCATGAGGCAGGGGCGCAGCTTGCCGTCGGCGGTCAGCCGCAATCGGTTACAGTTAAAGCAAAAGTGCTCGCTCACCGGGGTGATAAAGCCGATGGTGCCCCTGGCGTTGGGCAGTCTAAAGTATTTGGCCGGCCCGTTGCCCACGCTGGGCAGGCAGGGCTCCAGCTTGCCCAGTTTATCAATCGTCTTTTTCATATCGCTGGCGGCGACGAACTGCGGCGCTTTATTCTCCCCGTTAACGGGCATCAGCTCGATAAAGCGCACGTGCCACTCCTCGTCAATAGTTTTAGCGGCGAAATCGAGCACCTCGTCGTCGTTGACCCCCGGAATCACCACCATGTTGAGCTTTACCGGTTCCAGCCCCACCCCCCTCGCCGCCTCGATGCCCTCGAGCACATCGGCGAGTTCGGCGTCGCTGCGGGTGATGGACGGAAGTCTTTCGGGTTTGAGCGTATCCAGGCTGATGTTGACCCGGTTGAGTCCGGCTTTTTTCAGTTCGGCGGCATGCTTGGCCAGCATGGTGCCGTTGGTGGTCAGCGAGATGTCGTCTATGGTCTCTATATCGGCCAGCATCGCCACCAGCTCGGGCAGCCCCGCCCTCACCAGCGGCTCGCCCCCGGTCAGCCTTACCTTGTCAATCCCCATCTCGGCGGCGGCTCTGGCTATGGTGTCGATTTCCTCATAGCGCAGTATGTCTTCATGCGCCAGCTCGTCAACCCCGCTGAAAGGCATGCAGTAAACGCAGCGCAGGTTGCACCTGTCCGTGACCGAGATGCGCAGGTAGTTTATGGGACGCTGGAAAGAATCGGAAAGTCCGGTCATTAACTATATTTCTCCTTAAGCAGCTGGCGAGCCTTTTCCGCCGCCCTCCCCCGGTGGCTTATCCTGTTCTTCGTCTCCGAAGAAAGTTCGGCCATCGTCTTGCCCATTTCGGGCAGGTAGAAGATGGGGTCGTAGCCGAAGCCCCCCTCCCCACTGGGCGCGAAGGCGATTACACCATCGCACTCACCGGAGCAAAACTCCACCTCGCCCTGGGGGGTGGCGATGGCGATGACGCACCTGAAACGCGCCGTGCGCCTCTCCTGCGGCACTCCCTCTAATTTAGTTAGTAAATAGCTTACTCTATCCTCGTCCGAAGCCCCTTCTCCGGCATAGCGCGCCGAGAGCATTCCCGGCTCGCCCCCCAGCGCCTTCACCTCCAGCCCCGAGTCGTCGGCTAGGGATAGCAACCCGCTTTCGGCAGCCAGCGTCGTTGCCTTTAATCGAGCGTTCTCCTCAAAGCTTTTCCCCACCTCCGCCACCTCGGTGCTGATGCCCACTTCGGCGGGCGTAACCAGCTCGAAGGGCACTCCCTCAAGCAGGCTCCTATATTCACGCGCCTTGCCCTCGTTGTTCGTCGCCAGGAGGAGCTTGGGCATCTTTATTCCTCCAGCTTAACGAACCTACCTTTAAGCTTCTTATAGACCTCGGGCATGGTGGTGTATTCCATCTCCTCCAGCGGCAGGCGGTGCGGCTCGAAAGGCCCGTGCTGGCGCATGTAATCGGCCACATCAAGAGCCTGCTGGCGGGCGTTATCGAAAGACTTGTCGGCGAACATATCCCTGGGCCCCACCAGCTTGCCTCCGGAAAGCTGAAAGCCGAGGGCGGTCGCTCTGGGCGGCCCGTCGAAGCGGGTCGGCGTGCTGTCCTCGACCGATACCGGCATCAAAGGCCCGTGGTGCGAGCCCCTCATCCACCCCTCCACCAGCAGCGGCAGCGTAAACGGCTCCAGCACCTCGCCCACGGCGGGGAAGTCCCCCTGGGCGCGCACGATGCAAACTGGGTCGTCCTTGCCCACATATCTATCGGCAATTAGAGACAAGCGCTGCGTGGAAGATGCCGCCGCAATCTCTTTGGTCTCGCGGTGATAGACGTTTTTTACCATGAAGCGCGCCGGCGCCCCGATGAAAACGAGCATGTCGTAAATCTCCTCGGGCGCGTTAAAGGTTATCTGCTTGTTCTCCTTGACGTCATGCACCTCGAAGGCAAAGCCGCGGTGCATATTGGAGGCTATGACCAGGCCTATTGTATTAAAGGGGTCGGCGAACATCCGGTAGAGAGGCAGGTTCCAGGCACCCGCCGAGGTCTTATCGGCCATGAAGATGATGACCGTCTCCGCCCCCCGCTCCTCGAACTCCATCTCGGCCACCCCCGGCCCCATCCCGCGCACGTTGCCCGAAAAGGCGTCGGCGAGCATGTCCTGCCCCGCCCCGTGCAGCTTCAGCTTCTTGGCCATCTCGGTGCAATCGATAAAGGTGTCCCAGGCGAGCTTATGTATCTTCTCGTTCCCCTCGCCCTGCTGGTGGGTCATAATCAACTGCAGGTCGTCCCCGCACTTGGTTACGTAACAGTCGATAAGCAACCCGCTCTTCTTGGCCTTATCGGTGCACTCGCGGGCCAGCTCCAGAATATCCGGATGGGAATCGGAATGCCCCACGAACCCGCCGATATCGGCCTTGATTACGCTCAATGTGACCGCCATGATGCCTCCTTGCCAAAAATTAAAATTAGATTATAAAAATTATATTATCAAAAAAATCACTGGCTAAAACTCGATGCCCCCCCGCGCCGCCACCCCCATATCGTAAGGGTGCTTAATCTTCAAGCACTCGGTAACCAAATCGGCGGCCTGGACTAATTTGGTGTCGGCACGCCTTCCGGTAAGAATAAGCTCGACCTTCTGGGGCTTCTCTTCGATGAGCTTCAGCACCTCGTCCACGGAAATCAGCCCGAAGGCAACGGCTATGTTCACCTCGTCCAGAACCACCAGGTCGTAGTTGCCACTGAGCATAGCCTGGCGGGCAGCCGCCAAGGCCTTCTCCGCCCCTTCTATCTCCTCCGCCTTGATGTTCTTGGGGTCGACCAGACCCCCGGAGCCGAAACTGGCCATGGTCACGCTGGGTATCTGGGAAAGGATGTGAAACTCTCCGGAGGGGTGAGCGCCCTTCATAAAAAAGGCGATATAGACCTTCAGCCCGTGACCCAGGGCGCGGACTACCGCCCCGATGGCGGCTGAGGTTTTACCCTTACCATCGCCGGTGAAAACCTGAACCAGACCCTTGGGCAGTGGCTCTGGTGCCAGAGGACTATAAAATGCCTTATCGCTCAATGAAGCCCCTAAGGAAAACTATAGCAGTGAGTTAAGTTTAACCAACCCCACCCCACCCTGTCAAGGAACTATTCGCCCCCCCCCGCTTCTATCTTTTCCCGCCCGCGCCCCGGGTTGTGGCGCGCGGGCGGGGGGGCGCCCCAGAGACGGAGCGCGGCGTTGCACGTCTGCGAGCGCCCGAGGCTCCCGCCCGGCCGGTTGATCGGGTTCATCGGCCACCACCTGAAGCCGCCGG
>SOKR01000062.1 GCA_004375675.1 Dehalococcoidia bacterium | reverse complement strand
CTGTGTTGACAAATTATCCTGCCTGTGGTAAAGTCAACCCCAAGAAAGCTGGGTGTATATAGAGTGTTAGAAAATATTGTCTCCCCAGGTTTATATTATACGGACTTCATATTTACCGGGCGCACCTAGTGCGCATCGGGGGGACAATATTGTGAAAATCTAATAGTATAGCTAAAAAATAAACTAGAAAGGTTTAAGGTTATCCCCCCCCAAGTGGGGGGAATTTTATTTATTAAGGACTATGAAAGATTCAAAGAACAAGCAAAAGATGGCGGGACCTTTAGACGGGGTTAGGGTGGTGGAAATAACCATGTTCCAGCAGGGGCCGGTTTGCGGCACCAAGCTGGGAGATTTAGGCGCCGACGTAATCAAAGTAGAGCCTACGTCCGGGGACCCGGGGCGGGGATTTATGAGGATTATCGGCACCATGGTCGGCTTGAAGGGGCGGAATTACTACTTCGAGCAGCATAACCGCAACAAGAGGAGCATCGTCCTCGATTTGAAGCAGGAAAAGAGTAAGGAGCTGTTCTTAAAGCTGATTGATGAGGCTGATGTCTTTCTGACCAACATGAGCATAGAGGCGCCGCAGAAGATGGGCATTGGGCCCGAGGTGCTGATGAAGCGGAATCCACGCCTGATTTACGCCCAGGCTTCCGGCTGGGGCCGGAAGGGGCCCGACGCCAACGAGCTTTCCTTCGACTATACCGGCATCGCCCGGGCGGGGCTTATGATGTCCTCCGGTGAGCGGGGCACTCCCCCCTCCCAGGTCTTGCCCGGACTGGGCGACGAGCTGGGGGGCATGGTCTGCGCCTGGGCGATTTGTTGTGCCCTCTATGCCCGTGAGAAGACGGGCAAGGGGCAACTGGTAGATACCTCGCTGATGGGCAGCCTGATTTGCATGGAGAGCCTGGTCTTATCGGCGCCGGCTATGCTGGGGCAGGAATTCCCCAGGGAGATCAGGACTCAGGCGGGCAACCCTATCTATAACCACTATCGGGCCAAAGACGACAGGTGGTTTATCCTGGCTCACCTCCAGCCGGACCGTTACTGGCCTAACGCCTGCCGGGCTCTGGGTATGCCCGAGCTGGAGAACGACCCCCGCTTCAACAGCATAGAAGCCAGGGGTGAGAATGCCCGCGAGCTTATCTCCATTATGGATAAGAAGTTTGCCACCAAGACCAGAGACGAGTGGTTCCAGATTTTCAAGCGGGAGGGGCTGATTCATAGCCCCGTCCAGACCCTCACCGAGGTCATTGACGACCCGCAGGCGGTGGCTAATAACTATGTAACCTCGTTCGAACACCCCGTGCTAGGCAGGACCAAGATGGTCGGCTTCCCCTGGGATTTCAGCCAGACCCCAGCCTCGATTAGGCGGGAAGCCCCTGAACTGGGCCAGCATACTGAGGAGATTTTGTTGGAGATGGGTTATAATTGGGATGATATAACTCAGTTGAAAACTGATGGGGTAATACCTTAAAGTTAGATATACTAAGAGAAAAGGGGTGAAGTCATGCCGGAAAAGAGTGCTCTTAAAGGGCTGGCGGAGGCAGATAGATACTACCAGGATTACGGCTTAAGAGCCAGAGAGCTAAAAAAGCAGGGCAAGAAGATAATCGGCTACCTTTGTGCCTTTACGCCCGCGGAGGTAATCACCGCCGCTGGCTTTGTGCCCGTCCGCATAAAGGGGGATGTCAATGAGCCGATTACCAAGGCGGATACCGAGATGGAGACCATCATCTGCCCGCTGGTTCGTAGCTGCTTCGATATGGCGCTTAAAGGCCACTACGAATATCTGGACGGATTGGTCGTTCCCCACGCCTGCGATAGCATCTGCCGCACCTACGATATCTGGAAGTATAATCTCAAGCTGCCCTACGCCCATTTCATCAATATGCCTCACGGCACAGATGACGCTTCGCTGGCCTTCTACCAGGACGTTTTGAATACCTTCCGCACCAGCCTGGGCAAGTTTGCCGGCAAAGAAATCTCCAACCAGGCGCTGGCTGAGGCAATCAAGCTCCATAATCAGAACCGGGCTAAGGTGAAGGAGCTCTACGAGCTGCGAAAGGCGTCTCCACCCCTAGTCTCGGGCGAGGAATTGACTAAAGTGTTGATTGCCGTCATGAGCCTGCCCGTGGAGGAGTCTATCAAAATGCTGGGCGAGGTTATCGCCGAGATGAAGGAGAGGGGCGTTTCCGCCCAGAAACAAGCCAGAATTATGGTCATCGGCGCTCAGGTGGACGACATCGCCTTTATAAAGCTGATTGAGGACTCTGGTGCCTGGGTGGTGGCTGACGACCTCTGTCCTGGCGCCAGGGAGTTTCTATCCTCGGTGGATGTTACCGCCGACCCTGTGGTCGGTTTAGCTGACCGCTATCTACGAAAGATAAAGTGCGGGCGGACCTACCGCGAAATGAAGGGCAACTACGAAGAGTATCTAGAAGACAGGTTCGGCCACATGGGGCGTATGATTGACGATTTCGGGGTTGACGGGGTGGTGCTCTATATCTACAAGTATTGCGACCCCTACGGCTTTGAGGTGCCCCAGATAAAGAGCTATATTGAAGCTAAGGGCACCCCGGTGCTCTACCTCGAAGACGAATATTCCATGTCCACCATCGGACGGTTACGCACCCGAATCCAGGCTTTCCTGGAGCTGCTTGGCTCAAAATAGTTGAAGATAAAGGAGAACGGTTATGACTGAGGAAAAGAAGCCTGAGGAAAGAAAGAAGAGAAGGACGGCTACCGAGGCGGCGAGCAGAATAGGCCCCATGGTCAAGGCTATGGTTGGAGAGGTGATGCAGGCCAAGGAGGAGAAGAAGCCTATAGCCTATTCTTTTATCTGCTGCTGTTACGATGAAATCATCAGGGCGATGGACATTGTGCCCCACTGGGTGGAAAACTACGCTGGTATCTGCGGGGCTAAGCGCGACGCCCAGCGCTTTCTGGAGAGGGCGGAGGCGGAAAATTTCTCTCGCTCCCTCTGCACCTATGCCCTTTGCGGTCTGGGCTTCGACGCCTGGCGCGAGGAGCTGGGCGAGATGCCCCCCGAATCCCCCTGGGGGGGACAGGTGAAACCGGATGTCATGCTGGGCAGCGGGCAGATGCTCTGCGATCCCAGAAATAAGTGGTTTCAAGCCGCCCAGCACTATATGCCCGATGTCCCCGTCTACGATGTGGGGCTGCCCTGGCCATCCTACGAGAGCGACTACGACTACCGCGAGGTGCAGGAATACTACGTGAGCTATATCGTCGAGGAGCTAAAAGGTCTGGTTAAGTTCCTGGAAAAGCATACCGACAGGAAGATGGACTGGGAGAACTTAAGCGAGCTGGTCGACCTCACCGACAAGACCTGGAACTTAATCTGGGAGACCTACGAGCTGCGCCAGGCGGTGCCTTCTCCCATGGGCACGGGTGACGCCATGAATACCATGGTGCCTATCGTCTTTATGATGGGCACGCAGCAAGCCTACGACTTCTTCCAGGACTTGAATAAGGAGCTTAAAGAAAAGATAGCCAAAAAAGAGGGCGAGGTCCCCGACGAGAAATATCGACTCCTTTGGGGCGGGGGGCTGCCCGCCTGGTTCGCCTTAAGCGATTTTAACTACTTCAACAGCAAGGGGGCGGTCTTCCCTGTGGAGACGACCTATCGTATGATAGAGGCGACCTATAATTTCGACATCGACCTGAGTAAGATTAGCGACCCGCTGGAGCATATCGCCTGGCGGTGGGTAAAGTTCTGGACCTACTGGCATGACCGAGCCAGAAAGCGCCCCGGTTCCCACCCCGATGTGGAAAGGCTGATCAAGTATATTGAGGACTACAAGATAGACGGCATCGTCATGCACGAAGCCTTTTCCTGCCGCTCCTGGCACCCGGGCTTAATCTGGCAGCTGAATCTGCTCAAAAAGGTTTACCGCGACATCCCCTCGCTGGTTCTGGAGAGCGATATCGTCGACATCAGTTCTTATAACGAAGCTGACACCAGAGCCAGGATAGATGCCTTCATCGACCCCCTGGAAGCGGTGAAAAGGTAAGGGTTTATGAGCCACTGTTTTGCCGGTGTCGACATCGGCTCCACCATGACCAAGGTGGTTATTATGAACCAGTCGGTGCTGGCTTCGGTAATTGGGCCTACGGGGCCGGAGCACCGCAAGCTGGCTAACCGGGTCATGGAGGAAGCCCTGAAAAAGGCGAAGCTGCCCTTCAAGGACATAACCTACGTGGTGGCTACCGGCTACGGGAGAATCAATGTCCCCTTTGCCGATAAGCAGATAACCGAGATATCCTGCCATGCCAGGGGGGTGGCTTACCTGCTGCCCGAGGCGAGGACGGTGATTGACATCGGCGGTCAGGACAGCAAGGGGATTAAGCTCAGGGACGGCCGGGCGGTGGACTTCGTTATGAACGATAAGTGCGCCGCGGGGACGGGCCGATTTCTGGAAGTAGCCGCCGAGGAGTTGGGCGTCAGGCTGGAGGATATGGGCAAGCTGTCGCTGGAGGCTAAGAAGGCGGTGAGGATAAGCAATACCTGTACCGTCTTTGCCGCCCAGGAGGTGGTAACCAAGCTGTCGGGAGGGGCGGCGCTGCCCGATATTATCGCCGGGCTGCACGAAGCTATCGCCACCAGGGTATACGGTATGCTGCGGCGCTTAAAGATTGAAAGGGAGGTGGCGTTGACGGGGGGTGGGGCCAAGAATATCGGGCTGGTCAAAGCACTGGAAGCCAAGCTGGGCTTTGCTGTACAGGTGCCCCCGGAGCCGCTGCTTACCGGAGCGATAGGTGCCGCTCTGCTGGGCAGGGATATAGTCAAAGAGGCGGAGGAGAAGGGGACACCTTTGTCCAGAGCCGAGCGCCGCTTACAAGAGGCGGCCCTCTTTACATAATACACAAGGGGAGTTTAAGAGGGGCGAAACCCCTCTTAAAAAAATCTTCCCCTTCCCCTTAACAAGGGGAAGGGGATAAAGGGGATAGGGTTCCAGGATATTCATGATACATGTTATCGGGGTTGATATCGGTTCCGCTTTTTCTAAAGCGGTGGTTATCGCCGGGGGCGAAATCGTCTCCCATCACATCATGCCCTCGGGGGGCAACTATAAGCTCACCGCCGAGGAAGTGGTCAAAAAG